>CAYTJW010000243.1:0-1256 GCA_964438135.1 uncultured Thermoanaerobaculia bacterium | reverse complement strand
AGCGACGGCAGCGCCGCCAGGTAGGCGTGCACCGCGTCGCCGACCCGCCGCACGTCGTCGTCGTCCCGGGAGGCGGGGAACAGCGCTCGCCCGCCCATGGGCTCGACCCGGCACGAGATCTGCCCGTCGCTTCCCGAGCTCCGGCTCGGGTTGCGGAAGCGCGGCGCTCGCTCCGGGCCCTCCCTCGCCGGCACCGGGGCCAGCCAGCGCTCCGACTCGCGGCGGGGCGCCTCGGCCTCGGTCGCCGCCTCGCCGTCGACCAGCCGTCGGACCCAGGTCGTCGGCGGCTCGCCGAGGGGCAGCTCGACGCTCGCCACCGCGGGGTCCTCCCCCGCGGACGGCTGCGGCTCCCCCGGCGCGGGATCGGGCGGCAGCAGCCGGTCGAGCTCGGCGAGGGGCGCCAGCCACGTGCTCGGGCCGGCGCGGTGGGCCACCACCACCCGGTCGCGCGCCCGCGTGAACCCGACGTAGAGCAGCCGGACCGCCTCCGCCTCGGCCTCGGCAGCGGCGCGCCCCCCCTCCTCCGAGGCGAGCACCACCTCGTCCACCGCCTCCCACGCGACCCGCTTGCCCCAGGCGTCTCTCCCGAACGGCCACGGCCAGTAGCGCAGGCTCCGGCCCTCGAGCGGGTCCTCCCCGCCGGGGTTGCCACCCGAGACCGAAATCCCGAAGAGGTCGGCGCCGCGCTCGGTGGGGGACCCGGTGAGCACCACCACCGGCCACTCCAGCCCCTTGGCGCGGTGGTAGGTGGTCACGGTCACCGCCTCGACGCCGAACGGGGGCCGGACCGTGTCGAGCCCGTCCCGGCCGAGGCGGTCCAGGTGCGCGACCAGCCCGCTGACGGTGGGCGCGAGCCCCAGCTGGAGGGTCTGCTCCTCCCACCTCCCGGCCAGCTCGAGGAGGCGGTCGAGGTTGGCCAGCCGCGCGGCGGCGCTGCCCCAGCTCGGGGCCAGCTCGACCACGCCGAGGGCGACCACCACCTTCTCCAGGACGGCGGCCGGGGACAGCCCCCGGTCGTCGACCCCCTCGAGGGCCCTGATCGCCGGCTCGCCCGGCCAGGCGCGGTCGCCGGCCGCCAGCGCCCGGAGCCGCTGCAGCAGCCAGGACGGGGTCTCCTCGGCCGGGTCCCCGAGCAGGTGCAGGACGTGGGCGGCCGCGAGGTCGTCGCGGCTGTCGGCGACTCGCCGCAGCCCGGCCAGGGCCACCGCCCCCTCGCGGCAGGCGAGGAGCCCCGGCAGCTCCGCCAGCACCGGCAG
>CAYTJW010000242.1:0-7323 GCA_964438135.1 uncultured Thermoanaerobaculia bacterium | reverse complement strand
GACGACGGGCAGGTTCGGATCGTCTTCGAGACACCGGACCTCGAGGTCGAGCCAGCCTCGCAGCTCGCTCACGGTCGGCCGCCAGGCCGGGCTGCAGGCCAGCTCCATGACCCGCAGGCAGAGGTGCAGGTCGCCGAGCTCGAGGCGCGCGGCGAGGGCCTCGAGGCCCTGGCGGGCGCGCCCGGGGTCGAGCTCGGCGTCCATGACCGCCGCCGCGAGCGTGACGCCGTCGTGCTCGACCCCGAGGGCGTCGTAGACCTCGCCGAGCAGCTCGGGGCGGCCGTCGACGTGGTAGTCGACCAGGAGGGCGAGGACGGTGTCGTCCGGCAGCTGCGGCATGGCCCGCAGCAGGTAGCGGGCGACCTGCTCGGCCGTGCCCCGTCGCACCGTCGAGCCGCGGAAGCCGATGACGGCGCCGACCCGGTCGGCCACCTCCGGCGGCAGCCCGCGCCCCTCGTGCAGCCCGGCGAGGACGCGGGCCACCCCGCGCCGGCCCGCCTCCCCCAGCGTGGCCCAGATGTGCTTGACGCTCATGCGGTCATTGTAGGGGCGACGCGGCGGTCTGGCACCGCTCTCGAGCCGGGTGGGGCCGGTGGTTGCGGTCCCCGCGCGTCGCGCCCGCCGCTCAACGCCAGTCGCCGACCAGCTCGAACGCGGACCAGTGCACGGGGTGCGAGAGGTCGCGCTCGACCGTGGTGCCACCCTGGTCGACCGCGATCGGCCCGCCGATCAGGTCGTGCTGGGCCCGCCCGAGCAGCTGTTCCGCCTCGGCGAGGTCGCCCCGGTCGCGGGCCGCCTGGCCGAGGTGCTGCAGGGTGGCGGCCAAGCCCAGGCTGTCCGGGGCGAGCCGCTCCCGGAGCGCGACCGCCTCGCCGAGGGGCCGCTCCACGTTCGTCAGGTCCCCGAGCTCGAGCGCCACGGTGCCCCGGCTGTGTTGGCTGCGCGCCTGGCCGAGGGACCCCTCGCACTGCAGGGCGAGCGCCTGGTCGTAGGTCGTCGCCGCCTCGAGCAGTCGACCTCGAGCGGCCAGCGTCGCGCCGTGCCGCTCCAACACCCACGCCCGCGCGGTCGGTGACGCGGCCGCGGCGGCCCGGTCGCACAGGCCCGCGCCCGGCTCGAGACCGACCCTGGCCGCGGCCGCCTCCGGCTCGACCGTCTCGACGACCACCCCGGCCGGGGCCACCGCCGACGGTGCGGGTGCGACGCACAGGAGCGCCGTCGGGAGGGTCGTCGGCCAGGTCGCCGGGGCATTCCGGGCTGGGCCTCCACGGCCCGCCAGGCGAGGCTCGCGCCGCGCCGGCGGCGACTCGTCACGAGCCGAGCGCGGGCTGCGCTCGGGCTACGGCGCAGTGACCGACCAGCCGCCGGTCGAGCCGGTCTCGAAGCCGTCGCCGAAGATGCGGGTGCCGAGGCTGCCGCCGTCGAACACCGCGACCGGCGACGATCCCCACAGGAGCGAGCCGTCGGCCCCCAGCTTCTGCGCCAGGAGGTGGCGGGAGGAGTAGGTGACGATCGACAGGATGACGCTGCCGCCGTCGGCCGGGTGCAGGTTGCCGACGTAGTAGGAGCCGGCGGCGGGGACCAGGGTCACCCCCGACCCCCACTGCGGCGCGCCGGCGGCGTCGAGCTTCTGCACCACGACGTCCCCGTCCTGGCTCCAGGCGACCACGGCGAAGCCGTCGCTGGCCACGGCGACCGCCGGCGGGCCGAAGAGGAGGGTGCCCGAGGCCGCCACCTGGACGCCGGTTGCGCCCCACAGCGGAGTCCCGTCCACGCCGACCCCGGCGACCGTCACCGACTCCGTGGCGCCGCGGTCGTCGTTGAACGCGACCAGGGCGGTGTCGGCGTGGTCGACGGCGAGACCGTAGTCCTGGGTCGAGCTGAAGCCGCGGTCGGCGACCAGGACGCCGTTGTGCGCCCACATTTCGTTGCCGGCCGCGTCGACCCGTTGCAGGCGGACGTCGTAGCCGCCGGCCGCGTTGTCGAACCAGCTGACGTAGAAGCCGCCGTCGGCGGTGGGCGCGAGCTTCGGCTGCACCTGGTCGTTGGCGAGGTCGCCGAGGACCAGGTTGAGGGCCGGGTCGTCCGACCACTCCGCCCGGGCGGCCGGCGTCGCGACCAACACCGCCTCCACCGCCACCCCGAGGAGACCTCGCTTCCCGACCATGCTCCACCTCCTGCCGGGGCGACCGCCGAGCCGGCAGCGGCGGCCCCGTCGCCCCGCCGACCGCGTCCCCCGGACCCCGGCGCGACAGCTCTACTCTAGCTCGGAGGTCCCGGCTCGGCTGCCACCCGGGCGTTCTCTCCCGAGCCCTCGGCCCGCCGCGCTCGCGGGCGCCGGCCCCCGCGGCGCCGGTCCCGGCGCGCTACGGGGTCGTGACGGACCAGTCGCTGCTGGAGCCGCTCTCGAAGCCGTCGGAGAAGACGCCGTCGGCGTCCCCGACCTCGATGACCTGGGGCGCCGAGTCGTTGCCCCACTGGTTGGTCGCGGTCAGGGTGACCGTGAAGAGCCCGGTGCCTGCAAAGGCGTGGCTCGGGTTCGGCTCGGTGCTGGTGCCGCCGTCGCCGAAGTCCCACGCCCAGCCCGTGGCGTAGCCGGCCGTGGTGTCGAAGAAGTAGACCGTCTGGCCGACGGCCGGGGCGGCCGGGCTGTAGTGGAAGCCCGGCGCGGGCGGAACGGCGTCCCAGACCTCGACGCTCTGGGTCGAGGTCAGCGACCAGACCTCGCCGTCGACGCGCAGGGTGACGGGGTGGGTGCCCACCTGGGTGAAGATGTGGACCGGGTTCTGGTCGGTCGAGGTGCCGCCGTCGCCGAAGTCCCACTGCCGCGAGACGACGCTGGCGCTGCCGGTGGTGGCGTCCGTGAACTGGACCGGCACCGTCGCGAACACCAGCTGCGGGCTGTAGCCGAAGGCCGGCGCCAGGTCCGGCCAGTGGGTCTTGGTGGCCTGGTAGACCTCGGCCGGCGGGTCGGCGAGGGGCGCCTGGGCCCAGCCGACCAGCTGGATCTCGGTGCGGTTGGCCCAGGCGATCGGCTCGACGGCGAGGGTGTTGGTGACGTCCTGGCACTGGCCGGGGCTGACCGTGACGTCGCCGAGCGCCATGCCGCCCCGGTTGGTGTTGACGTGGGTGTTCTTGCCGGGGTAGGTGTCGAGCATGTAGGACACCCACGCCCGCATGGTCTTGGCGGCGCCGCCGGCCTCGACGCAGACGTGGGCGGTCACCTCGAAGTCGTCGTCCTCGAGCTGGCGCGGGGCGAGCGAGATGGCGACGTCGCTGGGCACCGCCGCGCGGGCCGCGAACTCGCTCGCGAAGTCCGTGTACTCCATCGGGTACTCGTCGGGCGGCGTGTAGGTGAACAGCCCGTCGTAGCGCATGTCGGGGATGTAGTAGCCGTTGTAGAAGCTCCACCGCACCCCGCCGAAGGACGACTGGTAGCCGTCGGACCTGTGGTAGACGACCAAAGCGAGGGTGTCGGGGTTGTTGGTGATGAGGCTCTGCACCACGGAACCCGCGGTGTCGCAGGTGGGTCACCAGTCGGCGGTGAAGTACTCCCCCAGCACCATGCGCTGCGCCGCCATGGCGCCGGTGGGGACGACCAGCAGGGCCGCGACGGCGGCCGCGCCCAGCCATCGGGTCAACGCTGCTCCGCTGCCTGTCGGGTTGTCGCTCATCGGGGGCTCCTCGGTGTGTCGCTCGAGATTCGGTGCCTGGCGGGGCGAGCCGTCTCGCCCCTTGGCGCCGCAGCGCGGGTATACCAGAACCAGCCGACGAGGGGAAGGGCCGGCTGGCCCGCCCTGGGACCGAGAGCTCGGGGGTCGAGTGCGATGTCGCGGAGGTTCTCCGCGACGTGGGCGGGGTCCAGGTCCAGGTCCAGGTCCAGGACCACGTTGGGCCGTGGTGATCGCGAGTCCGAGCGCGCCTCGACCGGCGGCGAGGACCCCGCTAGACTCGCTCCCGGCCGCTCGCCAGCGGCCGGGAGGTCCCATGCCTGCCAGCCCTCGTCGCCTCGCCCTGGCCGCGCTCCTGCTCGCGGCCGCGGCCGCCGCCGTTGCCGCCGACCCCGCGCCCGCCCCGCTCCTCCGCTTCCCCGACGTGCACGGCGACACCGTCGTCTTCGTCCGCGGCGACGACATCTGGGCCGTGCCCGCGGGCGGCGGCCTCGCCCGCCGCCTGACCGACCACGAGGGGCTGGAGCGGCAGCCGCGCCTCTCCCCCGACGGCAGCCTGATCGCCTTCACCGGCGAGGTCGACGGCAACCCCGACGTCTACGTCATGGACGCGGACGGGGGCGACGTCCGCCGGCTCACCTTCCACCCGGACCTCGACGAGGTGGTCGGCTGGCACCCGACCCGCAACGCCGTCCTGTTCCGCTCCCGCCGGGCGAGCTTCAACCGCTTCGACCGCCTGTTCCTGATCGGGCCGGACGGGCGGGGCCTCGAGGAGCTGCCCCTGCACCAGGCGGGCCGCGGCGCGATCTCGCCCGACGGCGGCCGGATCGCCTACAACCGGGTCGCGATCGAGGACCGGACCTGGAAGCGCTACCGCGGCGGCCTGGCGCCGGACCTGTGGCTGTACGACCTCGCGACCGGCCGCGACCGCCGCCTGACCGACGGCTCCGGTGCCGAGCACCTGCCGATCTGGGTCGGGGACCGGGTCTACTTCGTCTCGGACGAGGACGGCGTGAGCAACCTGTGGTCGCTCGACCCGGCCACCGGCGAGCGGGCCCAGGTCACCCACCACCGCGACCTCGACGTCCTCCGCCCGAGCGGGGACGGGGCGCGCATCGCCTACGAGCTCGGCGGCGACCTCTGGCTGCTCGACACGGCGACCGGCGCGACGCGTCCGATCCCGGTCCAGCTGCCGACCGACGACCGCGAGCGCCGGCCCTACCTGACCAGCGTCGCCGACCTGGTCACCTCGGTCGACTGCGCGCCGAAGGGAGGCCGGGCCCTGGTGGTGGCGCGGGGCGACGTCTTCACGGTGCCGCGCGAGCACGGGCCGACTCGGGCGCTGACCGCGAGCTCCGGCGCGCGCGAGCGGGACGCGGTGTGGTCGCCGGACGGCTCGAAGGTGGCCTACCTGTCGGACGCGAGCGGGGAGTACCAGGTGTACGTCCAGGACGCCGTGGGGGGCTCGCCGCCGGTCCGGCTCACCGAGCTCGGCCCGGGCTTCCGCCACTCCCTGAGCTGGTCGCCCGACGGCAGCCACCTCGCCTTCGCCGACCACACCCTGGCGCTCGAGCTCCTCGACCTGGCCAGCCGGTCCGTGGTCCAGGTCGACCGTGCCGAGCGCGAGCCGATGGACGCCGGCTTCGACGCCAAGCCGATCGCCGACTACGCCTGGTCCCCGGACGGGAAGTGGATCGCCTACGCCAAGATCGACCCCGACCTCGTCTCCCGGCTCTACCTCTACTCCCTCGAGACCGGCCAGCGCCACCGCGTGTCGGAGGGGCTGTACAACGACTTCGGCCCGGCCTTCAGCCGCGACGGCGAGCACCTGCTGTTCGTCTCCAACCGCCACTTCGAGCCGACCCTGTGCGACCTCGAGTGGGAGATGGTGTACAAGCGCATGGCCGGGGTCTACGCCCTCACCCTGCGGCGGGACGGGCCGCCGCTCCTGCCCCTGCTGTCGGACGAGGTGGCGAGCGCGGCGCCCGAGCGCGAGCGGGGCGGCGGGCGCGGCCAGGAGCAGGCCGGGGAGGCGGGCGCGGCGGAGCCGGTCCGCGTCGACCTCGACGGGCTCGCCGGGCGGGTCGAGGCCCTGCCCCTGCCCGGCGGCAACTACCGCGAGCTGGCCGCGGGCGACGGCGAGGTCTACTACCTCGACGCCGACTCCGGCGACTTCAACCGCTTCGACTTCCGCGAGCCGCCGAAACGCCGGCTGGCGGCGTTCTCGCTGGCCGAGCGCGAGACGAGGACCCTGCTCGAGGGGGTCGACGCCTGCGCCCTGTCGGCCGACGGCGCCCACCTCGCCTGCCGGCAGGCGGACGGCGTCGTGGTGCTCGCGGTCGGCGAGGCGGGCGAGGGGAGGTCCGCGCCGCCGGTCACCCTGGACCTCGGCGGGCTCCGGGCGACCGTCGACCCGCCGGCCGAGTGGCGGCAGGTGTTCGACGAGGTGTGGCGGCTCGAGCGCGACTTCTACTACGAGCCGGGCATGAACGGGCTCGACTGGCCGGCGGTGCGGGCGAAGTACCTGCCCCTGCTCGAGCGGGCCGCGAGCGCCCGCGACGTCGAGCACGTGGTCGGCGAGCTGATCGGCGAGCTGGCGACCTCCCACACCTACGTCACCGGCGGCAGGGGCCACCGCGAGGCCGAGGAGGTCAGCGTCGGCCTGCTCGGCGCCGACTGGGTGGCGGACGAGGCCGCCGGCCGTTACCGACTGGGTCGGGTCCTGCGGGTCGCGGACTGGAACGGCGGGGTGGCGCCGCCGCTCGCCGGGCCGGGCCACGAGGTCAGGGAAGGGGACTACCTGCTGGCCGTCAACGGCCGCGAGGTGACGACCGAGCGCGAGGTCTTCGCCGCCTTCCAGGACCTCGCCGGCGAGCAGGTCCGCCTCACCTTCAGTCACGGTCCGACGCGACAGGGTGCCTTCGACGTCGTCACCGTCCCGCTGCGGTCCGAGCGCACCCTGCGCTACCTGGACTGGGTCGAGCGCAACCGGCGCCGGGTGGACCAGGCCTCGGGCGGGAAGATCGGCTACATCCACCTGCCCGACACCTACCTCGGGTCCGCGGTCGAGCTGGGGCGCTCCTTCTACGGCCAGACCGAGAAGCAGGGTCTGGTCGTCGACGGGCGCTTCAACGGCGGCGGCCTCGACCCCGAGATCTTCCTCCACCGCCTGGCGCGCCGGCCGCTCGCCTACTGGACCCGGCGCCACTCGGCCGACCAGGTGACGCCGCTGTGGGCGACGCGCGCCCACATGGTCTGCCTGACCAACCACGAGGCGGGCTCCGGCGGCGACGAGCTGCCCTACCAGTTCCGCCTGCTGGGTCTGGGGCCGGTCATCGGCACCCGCACCTGGGGTGGCCTGGTCGGCGTGTCCATGTCCGTGCCGCTGGTCGACGGCGGCAGCGTCACCGCCCCCGACTACCGCATCTACACCATCGACGGGCGGTGGGTGGTCGAGAACGAGGGGGTGGCCCCGGACATCGAGGTCGAGCTCGACCCGGCCGAGATGGCCCGCGGCCGCGACGCCCAGCTCGAGAAGGGGGTCGAGGTCCTGCTCGAGGCGATCGCCCGCGAGCCGCTGGTCGCGCCCGCCCACCCGCCGTTCCCGCGCCAGGACGCGCCCGCGCCGTGAGGGGCGGGCGCAGCCGCCGCC
>CAYTJW010000241.1:0-7329 GCA_964438135.1 uncultured Thermoanaerobaculia bacterium | reverse complement strand
GCCGCGGCGGCGCTGGCGCTGCTGCTGGCGCTGCCCTGGCTGCTCTTCCGCGCCGCCCTGCCCCACGTCGACGAGGCCTACGCGACGCAGCTGCGCTGGCCCGTCATCGCCGCGAACCTCGGCCGGCTGCCGGTCATCGCCGCCGGCCTCGCGCGCGCGCTGCTCGCCAGCCCGGGGCTGAACCTGCTCCCCCAGCTCCTCCTGCTCCTGGCCGTGCTCGCCGGGCGCTGGCCGCGCGGGCGCGAGCTCGCGTTCCTGTGGCTCCTCCTGCTCGGCCACCTCGGCCTCTACGCCCTGGTCTACCTGGTGTCGCCGCACGACCCCGCCTGGCACCTGCGCTGGAGCCTGGACCGACTGCTGCTGCACCTGGTGCCGACCCTCGCCCTGGCGGCCGCCTGGAGCTGGCGGGCGCTCGCGCCCGCAACCCCGGCGCCCGCGGCGACGTCGGCTACCTGACCTCCGGCGTCTCGCACCCGTAGACGTAGCGCTCGAACCACGGCTGCCAGTCGGTGGCGGTGATCTGGTCGAGGATGCCGACCACGTGCCGGGTCGCGCCCAGCTTGAAGGTGAAGTTCCTCTGCAGCGCCCGCAGCAGGGCGAAGAAGATGTTGTCGCCCTTCGCCTCGCCGTGGGTGGCGACGAGCTCGCGGCGGAGGGCGTGGAGGACGAGCGCTCCCTTGTGGTAGTGGAGGTAGACCCGGTCGACCTCGTCGGTCTCGTCATGGCCGGCGAGGGAGCTGGCGAGGAAGACCGAGCCGCCCTCGCCGACCTCGCGCGCCCCGTTCCGCCACCCCTTGAGCAGCTCGCCGAGCTCCCTCTCCCCCTTGCGGCCGCCGCCCTTCGCGGCCGCCAGGCACAGGGCGGCCGAGTACTCGGCGAAGCTCTCGGTCAGCCACACCTCCTCGGGCGAGCCCATCTTGACCACGTGTCCCCACCAGGTGTGGGCGATCTCGTGCACGAATCGCTCGTTCACGCCCTGGGAGAAGACCCGGCTGACGGAGTCGGCGAGCGGCGTGTACGCCTCCTGGGTGATGAAGATGACCCCGGGCGGGGCCTGGCCGAAGCCCCAGCTGTTGATCTCGACGATGTCCATCTCCTTGAACGGGTACGGCACGCCGAAGGCCTGCTGGTAGAGGTCGATGGCGGAGAAGAAGTTGCCGAGCAGACGGCGGCAGGCCTCCTCCTTGTCCATGGCGTAGGCCGCCACCCGGCAGGTGACGCCGTTGCGGGTCTCCTCCACCACCTTGTACTTCCCGGCCGCCACGACCGGGAGCTGCATCGGCCTGTCGAGCCGGCTCTCGAGCCGGGTGAAGCCGTTCTCGGTGACCTCGGCGACCGTGTCGCCCGAGGCGAAGGGCCGGAACGGCTCCGGCACGCGCACCACCAGGTCGACGGTCGCCAGCTCCGCGTCCAGGTCGGGTTGGGGGTACCAGGCCCAGGTGCCGAGCGTCCAGTAGCTGTCGCCGCCCGGGCGCAGCGCCATCCGGCCGTGGTTGGCGACCGTGACCTCCACCTTCTCCCCGGCCGAGGGCGGCGGGTCGAGCCGGACCAGCAGCTCGTCGCGCTGGTGGAGGAAGACGGCCGGCTTGCCCCGGACCGTCACCGCGGTGACCTCGATCGGCAGCTCCCGCCCGTCCTTGACCCGGGCCGAGCGCAACCCGACCCGCCACAGGCCCGCGCCCAGGCGGGTCGCCTCGAGCCGGGTCGTGGTCTCGACCGCCACCTCCTCGCCCTCCGGGTTGTCGACCCGGATCGACTCGTGGACCGCCACCAGGGGCGCGGGCGGCCGCTGCCACCACGGCCGGCCGACGGGCTGGGTCGCGAGCGTCTCGAGGCGGCGGTAGCCACCGTACGGCCTGGCGTCGCCGGGCAGCGTGTCGACCCGCGCCAGCTCCTCGATCGCGGCCGCGGGGTCCACCTCGAGCAGGAGCTCCTCCTTCTTGCCGTCGAGCAGCGCCCAGGTCATGCCCGGGCTGCCGCCGAAGCGGGCCACGGCGAGGTCGTGCGACGGCGGCGGGAAGAGGCTCCGCTCGAGGGTCCTGCTCGCGAGCTCGGGCAGCGGCGCCGTGCCGCGGCCGGGGCCGACGCCGGCCAGCGCAGCCAACTCGAAGCCCCACACGACCGCGCCGCGCAGGTCGTCCTTGACCAGCACGGCGCCGTCCTGGTCCTCGGGGGTGATCGAGCTCGCCCGCCGCACGTTGCGCCGCGCCACCGGTTGGCTGAAGCGGTCCTCGACCCGGTAGACGAAGACGGCGGGCCCGGCGACCACCACGCCGCAGGCGGTCTCGCCGCAGCGCAGCACCCGCGCCACCGCGCCCGGCTGCAGCGTGATCGTCCCGCGGCCGACCTGGAGCGGGCTCGTGAGCTCGAGCCCCTCGCCCTCGAGCGCGCCGTCCACCAGCCGCGCCCACTCGGCCAGGTCGAGGGCGCCCGCCGAGGCGGCGGCCGAGACGGCGAGCGCGACCGCGAGCACGACCCGCGGTTCCGCGAGAGCTGTGTGCTGCCATCGCATGGTGACCTCCGGTCGCCCGCCGAGGATAGCAGCACGCGGGGGACGAGCGGCACCGAGCGGCACCACGACCGGGCCTTCCGGGCCGGCAGGTGCTAGCATCGTCGGCAGTGGCCCCGACCGGCCTTTCCGCCCCGCCGACCAGCCTCCGCGAGCGTCTGCGCGAGGTGATGGAGCCCCACTCCGGCGGGCCCGGCTCGACCCGCCTGAGCCTGGTCGTCGACGTGGTCGTGGTCGGCCTGATCCTGGGGTCGTCGGCGATGGTGGTGGCGGGGCTGCTGGCGCCGAGCCTGGAGCCCCTGTTCGAGCCGACCGAGCACGCCATCACCGTCCTGTTCGCGGTCGAGTACCTGCTCCGCTGGTGGTCGGCCCGCGACCGCTGGCGCTACCCCTTCACCGGCCTCGCCCTGCTCGACCTGCTGGCGATCGGCCCCGGCCTGCTGGCGATGGGGTCGGACCTGCTGCTGCTGCGGGCGGTGCGGGCGATCCGGCTGCTGCGGCTGGCGCGGCTGCTGCGCATCCTCCGCTACGGCCCCCTCATCCACCGCGGCCTGGTGCTGGGGCGGGTGTGGGGCGCCTCGATCGCCCTCCGCTACCGGCTGCGCGCCCTCAGCCTGCTCTTCCTCGGCGCGGTCGTCGCCCTGGTCGCCGGCGCCAACCTGCTCTACCTGACCGAGGCGGCCCTCGGCGACGGCTCGGGCCCCTTTGCGTCCTACTGGCGGTCCTACTGGAACGTGATCATCGTCCTGGTGTCGGGGATCGAGGACAAGGAGCCGGTGAGCCTGGTCGGGCGGGTCGAGATGACCGTCCTCCTGATCGTCGGCCTGGTCATCGTCGGCATGCTCACCGCCGAGATCGTGGCCATCATCATCCGCCGCGCGCAGCGGGCCGGCAAGATGGCGCTCAAGCCGCCCACCGGCCGCTTCGAGGGCCACGTCGTGATCCTCGGCTCGAACCGCCACATCGACCGCCTCCTGCACCACCTCGCCACCGCCCTCCGCGGCCGCCACCACCTGCTGGTGGTCGACCCGCGGGCGGACCAGCTCGAGGTCAGCGACCACCGCGTCTACCGCCGCGTCTTCGCCCTGCCGGGGGAGCCGCGCGACCCGCGCGTGCTGGAGCAGGCCGACCTCGACCGGGCGGCGCGCGTCATCGTCCTCGCGCCCCCGCCGGAGGCGGCCGGCGGGCAGGCCGACGACCGCGCCCTGATGGCCATGCTGGCGGTGCTGTGCCGGAGCCGCTCGACGCCGGTGGTGGTGCAGCTCGAGGACCAGGCCAGCGTCCGCTACACCCACGGCCTGCCCGAGGTCGACTTCGTCCTCGCCCGCGGCGCGGCCGCGCCGCTGCTCGCCCAGGCGGTGCTCAACCCGGGCGTCACCGCGGTCTACGAGCGCCTCCTCACCTTCAGCCCGGGCAACGACGACCTGTTCTGCGTGCCGGTGCCGCCGGAGCTCG
This sequence comes from uncultured Thermoanaerobaculia bacterium, assembly GCA_964438135.1. Classification (GTDB taxonomy): domain Bacteria; phylum Acidobacteriota; class Thermoanaerobaculia; order Thermoanaerobaculales; family Sulfomarinibacteraceae; genus CAYTJW01. Next base: position 3,365 of record CAYTJW010000241.1, on the reverse strand, counting down.
TCGGCCAGACCTTCGCCGCCGCGCAGCTCGCCTTCCTCGACTCAGGAAGCGAGCCCGTCACCCTGGTCGGCGTCGACCGCTCCGGGCCCGGCCGGCCGATCGCCGACTTCCGGCTCGGGCCGGAGCCGAACGGCGACGAGCGACCCCTCTCCCCCTCGGACCGCCTGCTCGTGCTCGCCCCCCAGCAGCCCCGTTTCGCCGCCGCCAGCGAGGACCGCTGGCAGCACACCTGGCTGGCGCGGGGGAAGCCGTGACGGCGACCGTTCCCGTCCGCCCGGTCCCGCCCGCCGACCTGCACGGCCACGTCGTGATCCTCAACCTCAACCCGACCGCGGCGCGGGTGGTCGAGGAGATCGTCGCCGGCTGGCACGGCCCGCCGCCGGACGTGGTGCTGATGGTGCAGGACCCCGCCCTGTGGTCGGAGCACCCGGAGTGGCAACCGCGCCCCGACCTCGGCGCCCGCCTGCACGTGGTCGAGGGCTGCCCGGCCGAGCCCGCCGACCTGGCCGCGGTCGGGCTGGCCCGGGCGCGGGCGGCCGTGATCCTGGCCGACCCCCGCCACGGCGACCTCGCCGACGCCCGCTCGACCCTGGTGGCGGTGGCGATCGAGCGGGCCAGCCCGGGGGTGCACACGGTCATGGAGCTGGTGGCCTCGGTCAACCGCGGCCACCTGCGGGCGACCACCGTCGACGAGGTGGTCTGCCTCGGCGAGCTGGCCGAGGCGCTGGTGGCCCAGTGCTGCGTCACCCCCGGCGTCGGCCGCGTCCTCGGCCACCTCCTGTCGGCCGACCCCGACACCGCCCAGCTCTTCATCCAGGAGCTGCCGCCGACCCTCGCCGGGCGCAGCTTCCGCCAGCTCGCCCGGGCCGCGGTCGAGCGGCGGGCGCCGCTCGTCCTGTGCGGCTTCGTCCGCCCCGCCGCCGGCGGCAGGCCGGCGACCCCGGTGCTCAACCCGCGCGCCGGCGTCGACCCGGGCAAGGACACCCCGCTCGGGGTCGGCGACCGGCTGGTGGTGATGGCCCGGCGGCGGCCCGACCTGGAGGCCGCCCTGGCCGCTCCGGCGCCCACCGGTGGGTAGCGTGGCCGAGGTCGCGGTCGTCATCGCCACCCACGACCGCCGGCCGCTCCTCGAGCGGGCCCTCGACGCCCTCGACCGCCAGACCTGGCGGGGCTTCCGCACCCTGGTGGTGGACGACGGCTCGACCGACGACACCTGGCAGTGGCTCTCGTCCCGCGCCGCGGCGGTCGGCCCGGGGCGGCTGTGGGTGGCCCGGCAGCCCCACCGGGGCCAGGGGGCGGCCCGCAACCTGGCCGTCGCCGCGGCCGCCGAGGAGCTGGTGGCGTTCTTGGGCGACGACGTCTTCCCGGCCCCCGCCTGGCTGGCCGAGCACCTCGCGGCGCGCCGCGACCGGGCCGGCGCCTGGGGCGTGGTCGGCTTCACCGACTGGTGCCGCGCCTCGATGCGGGTCACGCCGCTGCTCGAGATGGTCAACCGGGAGGGGCACCAGTTCGGCTACGGCCACATGCGGCCGGGCGGCGAGGTGCCGTTCACCTGCTGCTACACCTCGAACCTGTCGCTGCCCCGGGCCGCGCTCGGGGAGCAACCGTTCGACCCGGCCTTCACCGCCTACGGCTGGGAGGACGTCGAGCTCGGCTACCGGCTGCACCGCCAGGGGCTGCGCTTCCTCTACCACCCCGCTGCCGCGGCCGAGCACCTCCACCCGACCGACCTCCGCTCCTTCTTCACCCGCCAGCGTCTGGTCGGTCGCGGCGCCAAGACCCTCTACGGCCTCCACCCCGAGCTCGGCCGGAGCCCGCTCCTCTCACCGCCCGCCCCGCCGCGCTGGCTCCCGCTCTCCCGCCTCCTCGTGCCGCCGCTCGTGCCCCTGCTCTCCCGCGTCGACGCCCTCGGCATGGCCCTGCCGCGCCGCCTCCTGCACGCGGTGCTGATGACCGGCTACTACATCGGCCAGGGGGAGTAGGGCACCTCGTCCCGTGACCGCAGCCGGTATCCCGCCATCAGCTCCTGCGCCATACCACCACACGGCGCCGCCAGGCAGCCGCCAGCGGGTCGCGTCGCATCGCCCGCGCCAGGCATTGCGGAGCCGGACCGGCCGCGCAGCACCAGACGACCGACGCGCCAGAGGGACGCGGAATCCACGGCTTGACAGGCACAGCGCGTCGCGGTAGCTTCCAGCGTCGAACCACTCGCCAGAGGCCGTCCCTGGCCTGCCACGAGGTACCTGTGAGGAACAACAGCGCATTGCGTTGGCACGTTCTCGCCGCGTTTCTCGCTCTGGCCGTCACCTCGATCGCTGCGCCGGGCGGGGCTCAGGGCGTCGACCCTCAGACCCTCCCGTCCAGCCTCCGATTCCTCCCCCAGGTGGACGGCTACCGGCTTGACGACCGGAGTCACCTGGTGCAGCTGTCCGGGCGCCTCACGCCGCCGACCGACTCGCTTCCTCGCGACGTCGTGGTCTCCTTCCTGCGGGTCCACGCCGAGCTGTACCCCGCAGCGCCCGAGACCTTCTACCGGCTGGAGTGGGTCACCGAGGTCGGCGACGGCTACGAGGTCTCGATCCGGCAGCTCGTGGCCGGGTTCGCGAGCGAGGACGACATCCGCGCCGTGGTGTCACCCGAGGGGGCCATTCTCGCCATCACCGGTGTCGTCCTCCACGGCGGCGAGACCGAGGCGCCCCGAGGCCCGGCCATCTCCGCGGCAGAAGCCGAGCGGATCGCGGCGGACGCGTTCTCGGCCGCGCGCCCGGGGTGGCGCCCTGGGGCGACGCCGGCGGAAAGAGCGGCCACGCGGCTCATCCTCAGAGACTACCGCCGGGTGTGGCGAGTCGAGGTCGCAGCTCCGAGCGGGCGGCGCTACCTGCGACTCACCGCCTTTGTCGACGCCTTCAGTGGACAGATCCTGCAGAGCTCCAGTCGGGACGTCACCCACCTTCGCCCGGGAAGCTCGGGCCATCCCACGCCCCCCACCGAGGGCGGCTCCATCCTCGGCTGTCAACCCTCGGAGCCCCCCTTCGGGGACTTCGTCGACCCCGAGCGTTTCGGCGACTGGGCAGCGGCCGATCTCACCTGGTCGGCGGCGCCCGACCCGCCGCCTTCGGCGGAGTTCCTCACCGCCGGTTCACTCCGCGGGGACGACTACGGCCGGATCACCAGGGCCACCTCGGTGCCGGCTCACTACTCGACGCTGAAGCTGTTCTTCCCCTACCTGCAGGACTCGGCCTCGTTCGTCTTCCGGTGGGGCAGCCTCGACGCCAACTCGATCAGCTTCACGGCGCCCAAGAAGAAGGGTACCCCGCCGTACCTCGACGTCACGGCGACCCTCTACCTCGACGACACCCCCACCT
>CAYTJW010000240.1:0-7349 GCA_964438135.1 uncultured Thermoanaerobaculia bacterium | reverse complement strand
GTGCCATCTTCCCTCGTCAACTGTCAGCCGTCGCTGCTGCAGAAGAGCCGCACCCTATCCGGATCGTCGACTCGTTCTCGGCGTGGCAGCGTGGCGTTGCGGAAAGCCTGCAGGCACCCTTGGCCGAGACGCCGATGTGGCTTGCGTCTCTCGATAGCTCCCAGAGGACCGCGTGCCGCCAGATGGTGGAACGCGAGCGGAGTTTGCCGGAGGGAGTTGCGTACGCTCGCAACCAGTACGAGTTCTGTGTCGAGCACGGCGTGGAAGCACAGGCACTCGCCGCTCTCACCGAAGAGGAACCCCTGGCGGTCCTACGCCTCACGGCCTGAGCCCGGTCGAACGGAATGAACCTGAAGGTATCGCGGCCGCACTGGTGGACCGCCGTGGCCGGCCTCGGGGGTCATGCTGTGCACGCCACCGGGAGAGCACCTGCGTGGCCGGGCACCGACCGCCTACACGTCTCCGGAGGTCAGCCACGGGGGTGCGGGCGCAGGCTCGTCGTGTCCTTCTCGGGATTTACGCTTGTGTGTCCAGAGTCGAGCCGCCCCAGACTCTCACCTGGGAGCGAAAACATCTCGTACAACGGAGGTTGGAATGGAGCGAGAAGCGCAGCAACGGCCAGGTGGAGACGATGAACATAGACGAACGACAATCGCCATTCTCGAGGAGGCCACCAAGCAAGGCATTCTCCAAGCAGCAACCGTCGCCGGAGCAGCTGCGGGGTTCACGGCGGGAGCCGCAGCCTTCCCACCTGCCAAACTGGGACCCTTCTTGGGGTGCGTTCTTCTGGGACTCCTGACCAAACCCCTCCCGAAAGCCGTCGCGGATTGCGCCCACCTTCTAACGAAGAAGAAATAGGGACGGTGCGATCGTCCGTGCGCCTCCGTCCCGGCTCGCCCGCGTTGTGCAAGCCGAGCGGGTTTCGGCCGAGGAGATTCCCAGCGGGTGCCGTCTCCGCCAGTACGAGGGGCCCCGTGGGGGCGTAAGGCTGCTGACGCTGAGAGCGCGATGCGGCCGACAATACGGCCCGTCTTGGGCCGCTTCGGGGCTCATGCTGGTGCGACTCGGAAGGGCGCTTCGCCCACTGCGGCGCCGGGAGGTTGCACCGTGGTTGCCCCGCGTCTGGCGGACCTGATCACCCGTGAGGTCGTCATGCGGTTGCGCGCGCGCGACGACAGTTGGCCGCGGCTGGTAGCGCCGAGCGGCGACAGCCAGCGGCTGGTGATGGTCACCCGGCGGCTGCTGCTTACGGTCAAGCTCGGCGCGGGCACGCCGACGCGGCGGGTGGTGGCGGAGAAGGCGCCGTCGCTCGGCGGGGTGGAGAGGCGGCTGTTGACTGAGCAGGAGCCGCCCGAGCGGCGGCATGTGCACGCCTCTTGCCCGCGCTGCCGGGCCTGTTTCGCGAGCAGTGGCGGCGCTGCGCTGAGATGTCGAGGACCTGTGGCGATGCGACGACGACGGCGTGAGGGCCAGGGCAGCAGCAACTGCGGCCCGGGCGAGGCGGGGGAGAAGGTGTCATGACGACCTCGCGCTCGTCGAGACGGATAGCTACCCCGGCCGGGGACTTGGATCTGGTCGCCGTCTCCCCCGAGAAGCTGGAGGGCTCGGCGTTCTACTGGCCGGCGGGCCCGGTGGTCGAGATGCCCGACCTGGGGGGTGCCTCCGGACTGGTGTTCCAGATCGGCGACGAGGAGGTCTGGGGGCTCAAGCTGCAGCCGCCCGACGGCGAGGTGGCGATCGTCGGCGTCATCCACCAGCTCAACCGGCTCCTCATCGCGTCCGCTCTGCCCCGCTACCTCGAGCGGCGCCACCGGGGGGTCATGGTCCCCTGCGCCTACTTCAAGCAGAAGCCGAGCGGGCTGTACGAGTCCGGCTTCGCCTTCTTCGTCGGGCCGGATGCGGCGAGCTCGAGCAGGCGGCGACGGGACGGATACCCGGCGGCAGAGCTCAAGCTCGGCGCCGGCGCGTCGGCGATGGTGAGCGACATGGTCGACGCTCTCAGGGAGGCTGCCGAGCGCCAGGGGTGGAGCTTCGGGCCGTTCATCGGCCTCGACCTGCGGCCCCGCCTGGCGATCGGCGGCCTGGCCATGCACTTCCTGCTCGAGGGTCCGCGAGTGGTCGTGGTCAAGTGGCCGCTCGACGAGGACGAGCCCATCTGGGAGTGGCTGGTGCGTGCCGGTTTCGCCAGGCTCGAGTACGCGCCGATGGTGCCGGTCGCGCTGCCGGGGCCGGACGCCGAGGACGCCCACGAGGACCTCGGCCTGGCGGAGCTGAGCTGAGTATGGGAGCGGCGGTGGAGGTCGGAGCATGACGGGCTGGTGGCAGGGCAGCGACGAGGCGCCCGCGCCGGTTGTCACCCGCGGCGGCAGGTGGGCCGCGGCAGACCTCGAGGCGGGGGACTCGGCGCAGGCGGTGGAATTGCGCCTGGCGCGGCCGTGGAGCGGACGGGCGTCCACCGACGGCGGCAGAAGGAGGCAAGGGTGAAGCGGCCAGCGGTCGATGTCGTGGCGGTCAGGAAGCATGTGGCCCGGATGTCGCGGAAGAAGCTTCTCGAGCTCCTCGGCGAGCAGTCCCGCGGCCTGTGGCGTGACGAGGCGTCGGGCTATGGGCCTTCCGCCACCCTCGTCTCGGTCGAGGAGGACGGCCTCTACGAGTGCGGCACGGAGACCGAGCCGCCGGTCGAGGGCCCGTTTGAGCTGAGCGAGGAGGAGATCCAGGGCATCAAGGCCGGCATCGCCTCGGGCGAGGCCGACGCGGGCGACGAGGAGGTCCAGTTGGTCCAGGGAGGCTGCCGGCCTGGGGTCGCGTACTACCGGCTCGCCAGCTGCCTGAACCAGGATGCTGACCGTCGGTTCTTCGACACCCTCGCCGCGGCTCGGGCGGAGGCCGACGACCTGATCAGCTCCCTGGTCGATCATGAGCTGGTCGAGCTGTGGGAGGACATGGACGACGGCGACCTCCGCAGGTGGGCCGAGGTCGCGCTGTTGATGGACGCGGGGGTGACGTCGATCTACGAGGTGCTCGCCGGCGCCGGCGGGGACGAGTGCGAGGGCCCATGATCCGAGCTGCTCTCGTGAGTTCGCCTCGGCGGCCCTGACGCCGCACCCTGGAGGAACGAGGTTCGAGGAAAGGAGCGACTGTGAGCGACGAGGCGCGACCCAAGGGGCTCGGGCTGTGGCACCTCCGAGACAGGCCGGAGGAGCTGCGGGTGGCCTTGCGTTGGATGGGCGAGGACCGACGGGCCGAGGAGCGGTCGGCGTGGGCTCGCTGGGGCAGGCGCTCGAGCAGCCGAGCGACGACGCCCCGGTGCGCTCGGACGGGATGCCCAGCCCCGCCAGCCGCCAGCGAGAGAGGGTGAACCCCAGTGGCCACGGCGATGCCCGCATGTCGCACCGCCAGCGGCCTCGAGCTTCGCCAGGAGGTTGGCGGCATCGAGGCTCTGCTGAGCATTGCCGGCGGATCATCGGCTTCGCCCGCGGAGGCTGCCCTCACCGCCACCCTCGGCTCCAGGCGACCAGGCAGTAGGCGGCCGTGCGGTCGTGTTGACGCAGACCGACGCATGTCACAGTCCGCTCGCATCGTATTTCGTGAGATCGAGGTCTGGTGAAACATAGTCGTGAGGCGGCGACCCGTGTTGCAGTGGAGGGACGCTTGGCGGGTCGCAGGGAGACCCAATGGCACGATCCGGCCGATACGTGAGACAGGCGGGAGGGTTCCTCGCCTTCGTCCCGGTGCCCTTGCCACCCGACCCTGACGTGCAAGTCGACCGGGAGATGGCGAAGCGGCTCTCGGACGCGGACCGCGCCCTCGGTCGCCTCGACGGGGTCGCCTCCGTGCTGCCCAACCCCGACCTCTTCGTCGCCATGTACGTCCGCCAGGAGGCCGTGCTCTCCTCGCAGATCGAGGGCACTCAGAGCACCCTCGACGATGTCCTCCGATTCGAGGCGGACAGCTCCGGCGCCGACATGCCTCGCGACGTCGGGGAGGTCGTCAACTACGTCAAGGCGATGAACCACGGGCTGAGCCGCCTGGTCGATCTGCCGCTGTCGTTGCGTCTGCTTCGGGAAATCCACGCTCAGCTCCTGCAGGGCGTGCGCGGAGGCGAGAAGCAGTTTGGGGAGTTCAGGCGCAGTCAGAACTTCATCGGCCAGATGGACGGGTCCCTCGCTACTGCCACGTTCGTGCCGCCGCCCGTGCCAGAGATGCACGCGGCGCTCGGCAACCTCGAGACCTCCACGAGTCTGACCTGCACAGCTTCAACCCCCACCCCGCATCACCTCTCACACTGGTGTCGTGCGCCCAATCGCCGGGACACAGAAGCCATGGCCGCTTCGCTGGTGGTACACTGGCATTGAGGCACCAGGAGCATGGGGACTCGACACAGATCTGGGTCCGTACGGGGAGGAGCTTCCGCATGAGCTTGTTCGGACGTCTTAGGTCGGTGATGTCGCCTCCTCAGCCGGAGCGATGCCCGGTTCCGCCCCCTGATCTAGTGGAGCGGGGTGCGGGTGCGGGTGACTACGAGGCTATCGGGAGGGAGTTTCTTCGGATCTTCACCGAGGTGGGCGGACTCCAGCCGTTCGAGCGAGTCCTTGACATAGGGTGCGGAGCCGGACGGATGGCCGCAGCACTGATCCCGTACCTACGATCGGGAAGCTACGAGGGGTTCGACGTCCTGTTGCCTGCAGTGAACTGGTGCCAGGCCAACCTGCAGCCCCTTCACCCCCGGTTCGGGTTCCGACACGTCGATCTGCGGAATGACACATTCAATCCGGCAGGGACGATCGATCCAGTCGGTTTCCGGTTCCCGTATCCTGAAGCGGAGTTCGACTTCGTCTTTCTGACTTCGGTATTCACGCACATGTTCGCACCGGAGACCCGCAACTACTTCGGAGAGATAGGACGCGTGCTGAAGCCTGGCGGCAGGATGCTGGCCACGTTCTTCCTGCTTGACGAGGAGACCGTGCGGTTGGTCCAGGCGGGGAGAACGTCTGTGCCGTTCCAGCAGGAGTGGGAGCATGGTGCGATTGCCTACCCGGAACTCCCCGGGAAGGCGGTTGCATACTGGCGGTCGTGGGTCGAGCAGACACTCCCTGAGGTCGGCCTCCGCCTCGAGCCACCCGTTCGCCTTGGCTCCTGGTGTGATCGGAGCGAGACACTGACGTACCAGGACGTAGTGCTCGCGGTCAAACCCGAGCAGCGGTGAAGCGCGTGCCAAGGTTGTATGTTGGCATTCGGATCTTCTGTCACTGTCTGGCCGACAGACGGTTGCTGTCGCGCCCAGAGAGGAGGCCGGAATGGCAAGTACCCGGGAGCGGCGGGTTGCCATTGTTCTCTCGTTTCTGCTGCTAGCCGGCATGCAGACCAACGCGACCGACTACTCTGACGTCCACGTCTCAGTTGTCTACTTTGCCGGGTGGCACGATGACGAGTGGGTGGATCCGGATCTCGGACCGTGCGAGCCGAATACGTGTCTCCATCCCAACGAGTGGGTGGCGATAGACCACGCCTGGCCCTGGGCAGACTGGCACCTGCAACCGAAGGTACCACTCTGGGGATACCTCCACGACGACACGGTGGCAGCCTGGAGGGATTACAAGCTACCCGCGATGTACCAGAACGGCGTCGATTCCTTCATCTACTACTTCTACTGGTTCGAGGGCTACACCGATTCCAGCGGGGAGCACATGTTCCTCGAGCACGCCCTTGAGGACGGCTACCTCCAGGCACCGAACATGGACCGCGTGGACTTCATGATCTGCCTCGCGAACCACGATCAGTGCTGCTATAACGGCCCACCGTGCCAGTTGTCGGCAGACTTCTCGGACGCAGGCTGGAACCAGATGGCTGACTACGTAGTCACCAATTACTTCGCGAAATCCAACTATCGCAAAGTGAATGGGATGCCGGTCTTCTATGTGTGGGATCCGAGCCGGGTCTCAGAAGACCAGCGGCAGTACCTCAGAAGCCGTGCGATCGCGGCGGGCTTCCCAGACGTTGACATCCGAGCAGCTCAGAGCGGATGGCCAGCCCCTGGGCTGCCGTACGAGGACTACGAACCGTACTTCTCGGCAGTGTGCGCTCACCAACCCCCTCTCTACGAGCGCGAGCGTCACGTGACCGTGTACACAGGCAGAGATTGGGCACCACGCAACCAGAACGACGTGCCTCAAGCCTGTTTCCAGGCACCGAATTGGCGCGAGCAAGACAGCCCTCTTGATGCGGTCCTCGTGAACAACGGGCCGGACGTCTTCTACTACGCATTGAGGACGGTCGCCGATGCTGCGGTCCGGAACGGCGAGGACCTGGTGATCTACAACTGGAACGAATGGGGAGAAGGCTCGTTCCTTGAACCGGAGTTGACTTACGGCGAGGGCTTCCTCGACGCCATCCACCGTCTCAAGACCAACAGGAGCATTGGGCGGAGATGGGACTTCTTGAGCATGCTGGAGGGGTGGAGCGCAAACGGCAACGTGGCGAACTTGCAATGGTCAAAGGACGGCGACGTTCGACGCATTAGCGGAGACATCACGGGACCTGACCCCTACCTATACCGTGCCGGTCTTGCCATCCCGATCTCTGGCTGCAAGCGCCTCCGAATAGCCTACAAGAGCAGCAATAGCGGTGAGGCGGAGGTTTTCTTCGCGACCCAGGACTTCCCCTCCTGGGATGCCTCACGCTCCGTGTCGTTCGCCATGGCGGCCAGCTCCGAGTATCAGAGTGTGGACCTGGACATGAGCGCGGTGCCTGGGTGGAGCGGAACTCTCACGAACCTCCGCTTCGACCCAGCGGGGTCGAACGGCTCGTTCAGCATCGACTCAATCGAGATCGTGAGAGGGGCCGAGTCCATTCTGATCGGTGTGGACTCGACTGCCGTACCGGGCTTGGTCGAGGTCTCCGAAGGTCTGGGAAGCGTGACGGCTGCTGCTGCGGGACCGATCTCCCATCCGGACTTCTTCGGGGACTGCTACTGGACCGCGGTGAACGACTACAAGGTCGCTGGGCTGAACGCGCTCGTTTCTCACCCTGGTCCCCCAGGTGGTGTGTGCGGAATGCCGTGCGATACGCCTGGGCAGGATTTCGAGAACAGCCCCGACTCGCCAACTCCTCTCACGATCACCGTGACGGGAATACCGGATACGTGCACCACCGCCCCCAACCACGTCGGCGTCTACGTGCGGTACCTCACGATTCCAGGTCATCCGGACCTGAGGGGCGTGCGAGCCCGGGCAGGTGGCGGACCTTGGATCGCGTTCGACCAGAACTACGGCGCACACCAGGTAACGCGGGAATTCCCTAGCGCAGCCGTTGGCCGCAACCAAACCCGGGCGAGGTGATCTGGTTGCGGG
>CAYTJW010000239.1:0-7352 GCA_964438135.1 uncultured Thermoanaerobaculia bacterium | reverse complement strand
CTGGCCGCGGGCGTGGCGGCTCGCCTCCGCCTGCCGGCGGTCGAGCTGCTCGACCGCCGCGGCTGCCGCCGCCAGGTCGGGCGCAGCCGCGACGAGCGGCTCGCCCTGCCCCCTTCGGCCTTCCGGGCGCGGGCCGATCTCGCCGGCAGTCGGGTCCTGGTGGTCGACGACGTGACCACCACCGGCACCACCTTGCGGCGTGCCGCCGAGGCGCTGCTCGCGGCCCACACCGGGGCGGTCTACTGCGCCGCGCTGGCAGGGGCGTTCGACGACGGGAGTGGAGCATGAGCCTGTTCGACCGGATGGTGAGGTGGGGCCTGCCGCTGGTGCCGAGGCGGCTGGTCGGCCGCGTCGCCCGGCGCTACGTCGCCGGCGAGGAGCTCGAGACCGCGCTGGGCACGGTCCGGGCGCTCGCCCGGGAGGGCGCCTTGACCACCGTCGACATCCTCGGGGAGGAGGTGCTCGCGCCCGAGCGGGCCGCATCCGCGGTCGCCGAGTACCGGCTCCTGCTCGAGGCGCTCGCTCGCGAGGGGCTGGAGCGGAACGTGTCGGTCAAGCCCACCATGCTCGGCCTCAAGGTCGACGAGGAGCTCTGCGGCGAGCGCATCGCCGAGGTCGTCCGGCGCGCCGACGAGCTGGGCGCGTTCGTCCGCATCGACATGGAGGACCACACCTGCACCGACGCCACCCTGCGCATCTACCGTCAGCTGCGCCAGCGCCACGCCAACCTGGGCGTGGTCCTGCAGGCCTACCTGCACCGCACCGTCGCGGACTCGAACCAGCTCCTGCCCCTCGCGCCCAACATCCGCGTCTGCAAGGGCATCTACCGCGAGCCGCGGAGCATCGCCTGGCACGACTTCGACACCGTCCGGGCGAGCTTCGCCTACCTGGTCGAGAAGCTGCTCGCGGGCGGCGCGTACGTCGCCATCGCCACCCACGACCCGCACCTGGTGTGGGCCGGCCTGGCCGCCGTCGACCGGCTCCGCCTCGACCCCGACCGCTACGAGTTCCAGATGCTGCTCGGGGTCGACCCCGAGCTGCGCCGCGTCATCCTCGGCCGCGGCCACCGCCTGCGCGTCTACGTCCCGTTCGGCCGTGACTGGTACGCCTACTCGGTGCGGCGCCTGCGCGAGAACCCGACCATCGCCCGGCACGTGGCACGGGCCGTGCTAAAGATGTCGTGACGGGCGCTGCGCCGACGCTGCCTTGAGGGTCGACCGCAAACCGGGTATCCTGAGGCTCGAGCGTCTGCGCCTGGGGGAGGAACCATGAGGAACGCGAGGCGGATCGTGGCAGCGGGACTGGTGGTGCTGGCGGCTTCGGCGCTGGCCTGGGCCGGGGCCCAGGCGAGGCTCCTCGGCACGGTGAAGAGCTCGGCCGGCGCGCCGATCCCGGACGCGGTCATCACCATCACCACCGACGAGGTCGCGTCCTTCCTGCAGCAGATCGAGGTCAAGCCCGACGGCTCCTTCACCTACCTGCTCCTCGACGCCACCCGCCACTACAAGTTCCGGGTGGAGGCGCCCGGTCACATCCCCTACGAGCAGATGGTGAAGGTCCCTGCCGGCAGCACCGACAACGAGTTCGCCTTCGTCCTCAAGACCGAGCAGGAGGTCCGCCAGGGCGAGCAGGACCGCATCCTCCAGCAGCCCGGGTACAAGGAGCTGGGCGAGGGGGCCGAGCTGATCAAGCAGGGCAGGAAGGCCGAGGCCGAGGCGAAGCTCGAGGAGGCGGTGCGGGCGATGCCCGAGCTGACCCCCGCCTGGACCAGCCTGGGCCAGCTCGCCTGGGACCGCGAGGACTACCCCAAGGCGATGGAGCGGGCGCGGCGCTGCCTCGAGCTGGACGACGAGTCGCTGCCCTGCCTCGCCCTGGCGGTCAACGCCAGCGAGAGGCTGGGCGACCCCGCCGCTCACCAGCAGTTCCTGGACCGCTACCAGGAGCTCAACCCCTCCGACCCGGCCGCGCTCTTCAACCAGGCGGCTGCCTTCATCAACGCCAACCCGCCCGACGACGCCAAGGCCCGGCCGCTGCTCGAGAAGTGCCTCGAGGCCGACCCGGCCTTCCCCAAGTGCCTGTTCGAGTTCGGCATGCTGCTGCTGCGCAGCGGTGACATGGAGGGCGCCAAGGCCAAGCTCCAGCGCTACCTCGAGGTCGCGCCCGAGGGCGAGGACGCGGCCGCCGCGCGCGACACGATCAAGTACCTGTAGCCGGAGCCCCTGGCCCGCGACCGTCCGGACCGGTCGCCGGACCGCGCGGCCAGGGTCGGAGAGTCGGCGACGCCAGCGCCGCGAGGCGGCGGGCGGGCCCCGACGGGGAGAGCATGCGGCGCATCATCACCGTGTCCTCGGGCAAGGGCGGGGTCGGCAAGACGACCTTTGCGACCAACTTCGCCCTCACCCTGTCACGCGTCGCGCCCACCGTCCTGATCGACCTCGACACCGGCACCTCGTCGGTCCGCAACACCCTCGACACGAGCGTCCAGCGCGACCTCTACCACTTCTTCCGGCGCGGCGCCCGGCTGCAGGATTGCCTCAGCACCCTCGACCCGAAGCTCGACCCCGACGGCCTGTTCCGCGACTTCGCCTTCATCGGCGCCCCCCGCCACGCCATCGACGAGATCACCAACCTGTCCGACTCCTCGCGCTGGCAGCTGGTCCACGCCATCAACGGGCTGCCCGCGTCGTTCATCGTCCTCGACCTTCGCGCCGGCCTCGACGCCAACGTCATCGACTTCCTGCCCCTGTCGAACTCCGGCGTGCTCGTCTTCACCCCCCACCACCCCGCGGCCACCCTCGCCGCCGGCGACATCGTCAAGAGCATCCTGTTCCGCAAGCTCCGCTTCATCTTCGCCGAGGACTCCCCGTTCTACACCCACCTCGGCGACCGCAAGTTCCACCGCATCGTCAACGAGCTCCTGGACCAGGTCGAGGACGTCTACGACGAGCGGCTGCCGAACCTCGACGCGTTCCTCAAGGACCTCCTCGCCGCCCTCGGCGGCAACCCCTACCTCAACATCATCGCCGAGGTGGTGCACTCGTTCGGCGTCTACTTCGTCCTCAACATGTTCTCCGGCGTGGAGGAGTCCTACGAGAAGGCGATCCGACCGTTCGCCGAGTACCTCACCACCCACGTCTCCTCCCAGCTCCGCCTGACCAACCTCGGCTGGGTGGTACACGACCCCATCATTCACGAGGCCAACTGCCAGCGCCGCCCCATCCTCCTCCAGCCCACCGTCAGGACCCGCGAGCGAACGGTCGACGCGACCATGGCCGAGCTGGCCCGGCTCGAGAGCGCCGTGCTCGGCCTGCCCCCGCCGGCGCCGCCGGCGAGGAAGACCCGCTGGGAGGACGAGATCGCGCGCATGGACTGCCGGCCGGCGATCGAGCGCCAGCTCGAGGTCCTCAACCGGATGTACCACACGACGGGTCAGATGCAGGTGCGCGACAACTTCGCCTACATCGCCCACCGCGCCCTGCACGTGATCCGGACGCTGCCGGCCGACTGGTTCGGCCACCCGCGCCTGTTCACCCCCCTCGAGCTGTTCCAGCAGCTGTTCCCCGACCTGCCGGCGGAAGGACCTGAGGGCCGGGATCAGGGCTCGGGGTTCGGGGACTAGCGCCCTCCGCCCCTGACTGCAGGGGTCACTCCGCCGCCCGGCGGGCCGCCGGGGCGCGGCGGCGGCGGCGCAGGTGCAGCTCCTCCTCCTTGAACATGAGCCTGATCGAGTGCTTGAAGATCAGCAGGTTGGGAGCGTCGGTCCGGTTGAGCTTGATGCAGCTCTTGTCGTACCACTCGATCCAACCGATCAGCTCGGTGCCGTCGTCGAGCACCACGACCATCGTGGTGTGATTTTGCATCTGCTTGAGGTAGTAGAAGTTCTCAGCATTCGTCTGCTCTGCCGGGACCTGCTTCCGGCGCCCTCCCGCGCGGCCCGGCATGCGATCCAACATGTCCGTCATCGAGGGGCGAATCAGCTTGCGGTCAGACATCGGCTCTTCCCTTCGCCGGAGCTCTTCAGGTCGTCTTCTCTCAGGGTAGCAGAGAACGGGCCGGCTGTCCGGGCGAGGCGGAGCGGCGCCGGCGGCCCGGTCGGCCCGGCGGGCGCCGGCCCTAGTCCTGCGCCCTCGCGCCGCGCCGCTCTGGGGCCGGGTACTGGTCGACCTCGTACGCCAGGCAACACATCAGCCGGCCGCACAGGCCGGAGATCTTGGTCGGGTTGAGGCTCAGGTTCTGGCGCTTGGCCATGCGCACGGTCACGGAGTGGAACCGCTCCAGGAACGTGGCGCAGCACAGCGTCCGCCCGCACGGCCCGAGACCGCCGGCCATGCGCGCCCCGTCCCGCACCCCGAGCGGACGCATCTCCACTCGCCGCCTGTATCGCCGCCCGAGCTCCTGCAGCAGAGGCCGGAAGTCGACCCGCTGCTCGGCGGTGAAGTAGACGACCGCCTTGCGCCCGACCAGAGACAGGAGGGCCTTGAGCGGCTTCATCTCGAGCCCGAGCTCGCGGGAGCGGCGCCGCAGGTGGGCGTCGACCTCGCGGCCGAGCCGTCCCATCTCCGCCGCCCGCTCGAGGTCGGTCGCGCTCGCCAGGCGGAGGACCCTGGCCGAGGCGTCGCGGGGCGTCTTGATCACCGGCGGCGCGAACACGGTCACGCGGCCGACGAAGACGCCGTCCGCGGCCTCGACCACCACGGCGTCTCCGTGGACCACCCGGACCCCGTCCGCACGGCACGCCTGCGGCGGGACGTCGGGGTCCAGCGACACCGTCACCCAGTCCGCCAGCACCGGCACCGCCAGACCGACCGGCTCGGACACCGCCAGCGCCTCGGTCACGGCCCGCCGCTCCCGCCCGCGGTGGCAGCGAGGAGCTGCCGCTCGCTCTCCTCCACTTTGGCCTCCGCCGCCCGCCGCAGCGCGGCCAGCCGTTCCGCCAGGTCGGGCCTGGTCGCGGCCAGCACCTGCGCCGCGAACACGGCCGCGTTGCGCGCCCCGGCCGAGCCGACGGCGAAGGTCGCGACCGGCACCCCGCCCGGCATCTGCACCGTGGCCAGGAGCGCGTCGACACCGTCCAGGACCCCGCCCGGGAGCGGCACGCCCAGCACCGGCCGGACCGTCTGGGCCGCGACCACCCCCGCCAGGTGGGCGGCCATGCCGGCGGCGCAGATGAACACCCGGCACCCGTCGGCCTCGGCCTGGCGAACCAGCGCCTCGGTCCGGCGGGGGGTGCGGTGGGCCGAGGTCACGTGCAGGCGGAAGGGGACCCCGAGCTGCGCGAGCATCTCGACCGCCGGTTGCAGGTGCGGGAAGTCGTTGGCGGAGCCCAGCAGGACCACGACCTCAACCGGTGCCACCGCCACTCCCCAGCCTGGCCACGCTGTCGGCGCCGATGTCGCGCCGGCAGTGTTGGCCCTCGAAGCGGATGCAGTCGACCCCCTGGTAGGCCGTGGCGACCGCCTCGGCGAGGGTCGCCGCGCGACCGCACACCGACAGGACCCGGCCGCCGTCGGTCAGCAGCCGCCCCCCCTCGCGGCGGGTGCCCCCGTGGTAGACGGTGACGCCCGGGATCGCCATGGCGGCCTCGATGCCGTCGACCGGGTCGCCGCGCCGGGGGCTGCCGGGGTAGCCGGCCGCGGCCAACACCACGCAGGCGGCGGCCTCCCGTCGCCAGCGCACCGACGTCGCCCCGAGCTGACCGTCCGCCGCTGCCCGGAGCAGGGCCGCCAGGCTTCCCTCCAGGCGCAACAGGATGGTCTGCGTCTCGGGGTCGCCGAGCCGACAGTTGAACTCCAGCACGCGGGGCCCGCGCTCGGTCAGCATCAGGCCGACGTACAGCACGCCGCGGTAGGTCCGTCCCTCGCTCGCCAGACCGGCGATGGCCGGCCGCACGATCCCGTCCAGGATGTCGCGGCCGGTGCCCGACGGCAGCCCGACCGCCGGCGAGTGGGAGCCCATGCCGCCGGTGTTGGGCCCCTGGTCGAGGTTCCCGAGCCGCTTGTAGTCGTGGGCGGTGGCGAGCGGCACGACCTGGTCGCCGTCGCTGACCACCATGTACGACAGCTCGTCGCCGACCAGCAGCTCCTCGACCAGCACCCGCTCCCCGGCCTCGCCGAAGGGCCGGCGCGAGAAGAACAGCTCCAGAGCCGCCTCGACCTCGTCGGCGTCGCGGACGATCACCACCCCCTTGCCCGCCGCCAGCCCGTCGGCCTTGAAGACCACCGGCAGGCCGAGACGACGGACCGCGGCGACGGCCTCGTCCCTGGTCCGGACGCAGACCGCGGCGGCGGTCGGGATCGAGTGGCGCTGACAGAACTCCTTGGCGAAGACTTTGCTCGCCTCGATCTCGGCCGCGGCCCGCAGGGGCCCGAACAGGCGCAGGCCGCGACGCGCGAACTCGTCGCCGATGCCGAGGGCGAGCGGCAGCTCCGGCCCGACCACGGTCAGCTCGACCTTGAGGTCGGAGGCTGCCTCGGCCAGGCTCGGGAGGTCGTCGGCGGCGATCGGCAGCAGGTCGGCGGCCTGGCCGATGCCCGGGTTGCCCGGCGCGGCGAAGATGCCGTCGACCTCCGGCGAGCGCCGCAGGGCGTGGACGATGGCGTGCTCTCTCGCCCCGGAGCCGACGACCAGGACCCGCATCAGCGCCGTCCCCGCGCCAGCGCGCGCTGCCCCGTCCCACCCGGGTCGGCGACCGCGTTGCCGGCCACGGCTGCGGCTCGCGTCGCCGACGCCTGCTGAAGCTCCATCCCGGGCCTCCCAGGCTCATTGTACCAAAGGTCGGACTGCACGCTGGCGGTCAGACCGGCAGGCGCAGCACGACCGGCTGCGGGTCGACCCACGCCTCCACCGGCAGGTGACCGGCGAGGTCCCCGTCGACCTGGAACGGCACCGGTGCGGCCCCGTCCGCCGGCGCCAGCACCACCCGGTCGAGCGGGTGGCGCTCGACTCCCTCCCGCTCGAGGTGGCGGCCCGACGGCAACCCGGTGGCGAAGCTCAGGGCCGCCCGCCGACCACCGCGCCGCTCCACCACCAGCTCGAGACGGGGGCCGAAGAGGTCGGCGCCCGGGGTGGCGTGAAAGGGGCCGGCGTAGCAGCGGGACTTGCCGACGATCGCCCAGCCGCACCCCACCTCGCGACCCTCGAACCGGGCCTCGAGCCGCGGCAGCGGCTCTCGCCGCAGCGCCTCCCGAACCGCCGCCAGCGCCACCCCGACCCGGCCGCCGAGCCGCTTCAGGCGCGGCGACAGCCGGTCGAGCACCAGCGCGTCCGGCCCGGCCGACAGCATGAGCAGGAAGAGCTGGCCGTGGCTGGTCCGCCCGACCCGGGCCGGGCGGTCCCGGCCCCCGAGGAGGGCC
>CAYTJW010000238.1:0-7363 GCA_964438135.1 uncultured Thermoanaerobaculia bacterium | reverse complement strand
GGGCGGCCCGCCGGCAGCTCCCCCGCGACCGCCGCCACCGCCTCGGGCAGGAGCTGGGCCGCCACGGCCTGCGCCTGCAGCCGGCCGAAGCCGAGGCCGGCGAGGAGGTCATCCTCCCGCGACAGGCCGTGCCCGGTCAGCACCGCAGCCATGGCCTCGGAGCCGGTCTGGCGGCGCAGGGTCGAGCCGAGGCGGCGCAGCTCGCGGTCGAGCAGGCGCCGCCCGACCTCCACCGCCCGCACCCGCTCCTCCCGCTTCAGCCAGGCCCGGATCTTGGAGCGCGCCCGGCCGGTCACCACCAGGCTCAGCCAGTCGTGGTGGGGGCGCTGCTGGGGCGAGGTGCTGATCTCGACGATGTCGCCGTTGGCGAGGGTGGTGCGGAGCGGCACCCAGCGGCCGTTGACCCGGGCCCCGAGGCAGTGGTCGCCGACGTCGCTGTGGACCCGGTAGGCGAAGTCGAGCACCGTGGCCCCGCGCGGGAAGGAGTAGACGTCGCCCCGCGGCGTGAAGGCGTAGACCTCGTCCGGGTAGAGGTCGACCCGCAGCGAGTCGAGGAACTCGCGGGGCGACGACCCGACCGAGCTGTCGAGCAGGCTGCGCAGCCAGGTGACGCGCGGGTCGTCGACCGAGGCGCGCGAGCCCCGCTCCTTGTAGCTCCAGTGGGCGGCGATGCCGTACTCGGCGATCTTGTGCATGTCCCGGGTGCGGATCTGGATCTCGAACGGGTGCCCCTCGGGGCCGATCACCGTGGTGTGCAGCGACTGGTAGGCGTTGGGCTTGGGGATGGCGATGTGGTCCTTGATCCGGCCCGGGATCGGCGACCAGCGCTGGTGGACCAGGCCGAAGGTCGCGTAGCACTCGGCCACGGTCTGGACGACGATGCGGAAGGCGAGGAAGTCGAACACGTTCGACACGTCGACGCGCTGCCGCTTGAGCTTGAGGTAGATCGAGTAGAGGTGCTTGACCCGACCCATGATCTCGCACTCGATGCCGTTCTCGGCCAGCACCGCCGCGAGGACGTCGCGGATGTCGCGGAACCAGCGCTCCGCCGCCGCGCTCCGCTCCGCCACCGCCTGCTCCAGCCGCTCCCACTCCCGCGGGTGCAGATAGCGGAAGCAGAGGTCCTCGAGCTCGCCCTTGAGGCTGCCGATGCCGAGTCGGTTGGCGATCGGGGCGTAGATGTCGAGCGTCTCGCGGGCGATGTCGAGCTGGCGCTCGCGCTCGAGGAAGCCGAGCGTGCGCATGTTGTGCAACCGGTCGGCGAGCTTGACCAGGATCACCCGGACGTCGTCCATCGACGCCAGCAGCAGGCGGCGGAAGTTCTCCGCCTGGGTCGCCTCGCGGCTGCCGTAGCTCGACTCGTAGCCCGAGATCTTGGTCAGGGCCGCGACCAGCCGGCTCACCTCGGACCCGAACTCGGCCTCCAGCTCCTCCGGCCGGGTCGGCGTGTCCTCGAGGATGTCGTGCAGCAGACCGGCGGCGATCGCCACCTCGTCGAGCTCCATCTCGGCCAGGATGGCGGCGACGCTCAGGGGGTGGACGAGGTAGTCCTCGCCCGACCGCCGCACCTGCCCCTGGTGGCGGTTGGCGGCGAAGACGTAGGCGTGCCGCACCAGCTCCTCGTCGAAGCCCGGCCGAAACTGCTCGACCAGGTCGAGGATGGTCTCGATGCGGAGCTTGCCGCTCCCCCCCATCCCTCGATTGTATCGACCGGGTCAAGGCGACCCGGGCCGCTTCCTCCCGCCCCGCCGACCCGGGCGGGCGGGGGAGCTGACCGCTGACCGCTGAAAGCTGACTGCTCTTCTCCCGCCCCCTACCGCCGCGACCGCTTCGCCCTCTGGCGGGCGAGGGCGCGGCTGATCCAGAGCGCGATCGGCGAGGCGATGAAGATGGACGAGTAGGTGCCGACGATGATCCCGAACAGCAGCACGAAGGCGAAGGTGTTGAGGACCTGACCGCCGAAGACGTAGAGGGCGATCACCACCAGCAGGGTCAGGCCGGAGGTCAGCACGGTCCGCGACAGGGTCTGGTTGATCGACTGGTTCATCAATCTCTCGAGGTCGGCGCCCCGCTGCAGCTTGAGGTTCTCGCGCACCCGGTCGAACACCACCACCGTGTCGTTGACCGAGTAGCCGACCAGGGTCAGGAGGGCGGCGATGGTCGACAGCTCGATCTCGCGCCCGGTCAGCGCCAGCGCCGACAGGGTGATGAGCACGTCGTGGAACAGGGCCAGGACGGCGCCGACGCCGTAGGCGAACTGGAAGCGGACCCAGATGTAGACCAGCATCGCCCCGAGCGAGAAGCTCACCGCCAGGGTGGCCTTGTTGCGCAGGTCGGCGCCCACCGCCGGGCCGACGCTCTCGGCGCTCAAGATGGCGTAGGCGCCGGCCGCCCCGCGCTGCTTGAGGAACGCGCCCACCGCCGGGCTGACCCCGGCCACCCCCGCCGCCTCGTCGACGCTCGCGAAGATGCCCTGCTCGGCGCGGTAGGCGGCGATGGCGTCGGCCGCCGGCTGGTAGGCGGCCCGGCGGGCTTCCTCGTCGAGGCCGCGGCCGTCCGGGTCCGCCGTCACCAGCTCGTCGAGCAGCTCCTTGGCGCCGCGCGTGTTGAGGTCGAAGCGGTTGCCCAGGTCGGGGTTGAGCTCGGCGTTGAGGGCGGCGAAGATCGGCGCCGTGAGGTCGCCCTCCTCGCCCTCCGGGTTCTGCAGTCGGATCAGGACCTCGTGGCGGCCGGCCTGCTCGAACGGCTGCACCGACGGCGCGCCGCTGCCGAGGCGCTCGAGGGCCGAGCGCAGCCGGTCGAGGTCCGGCGCCTCGCGGAAGCGCACCGTCACCTGGGTGCCGCCGAGGAAGTCGATGCCGTAGCGCAGGCCGGAGCCGAGGAACTGGTAGGCCAGCCCGGCGGCGATGACCGCGAGCGAGGCGCCGACGCAGAACCGCCGGTACTTGAGGAACGGGAAGTTGGTGTCACCGATGAGACGCATGGCTCCTCCGGCTCTAGATGCTCAGGGTTTCCACCCGCGGCTTGTCGCGGAGGACCAGCATGTAGATGGTGCGCGACACGAACACGGCGGTGAAGACCGAGGACGCGATGCCGATGCTCAGGGTCACGGCGAAGCCGCGGATCGGACCGGTCCCGAACTGGAACAGGAACAGGGCGGCGATGAGGGTGGTCAGGTTGGAGTCGACGATGGTGCCGAAGGCCCGCTCGAAGCCGACCTCGATCGCCGCCCGGACCGTCTTGCCGTTGCGGAGCTCCTCGCGGATGCGCTCGAAGATCAGCACGTTGCCGTCGACCGCCATGCCGATGGTGAGGATCACGCCGGCGATGCCGGGCAGGGTCAGGGTCGCCCCGAAGTAGGCCATCGCCCCCATCAGCAGGAGGACGTTGAGGGCCAGGGCGACGTTGGCGTTGACGCCGGACAGCTTGTAGTACACCAGCATGAACCCGACGACCAGCAGCAGGCCGACGACGCCGGCCCGGGTCCCCTGCCGGACCGAGTCCCGGCCGAGCGCCGGGCCGACCGTCCGTTCCTCGAGGTAGGTGATGGACGCCGGCAGGGCGCCGGCGCGCAGCACCAGCGACAGGTCCTCGGCCTCCTGGATCGAGAAGTTGCCCTCGATCACCCCCTCGCCGCCGGGGATGCGGCTGCGGATCACCGGCGCCGACATCACCTTGCCGTCGAGGACGATGGCCATGTTGGTGCCGACGTGGGAGCCGGTGTACTCGGCGAACTTGGTGGCCGCCGCCGGGATGGTGGCGAAGTTGACCACCGCCATGCCGTACTGGTCCTGGCCGCGACGGGCGTTGCGCAGCTCGCGGCCGGAGAGGATGGCCGCGCGCTTGAGCAGGTAGTAGTCGGTGCCGATCACCTCGCGCTCGTAGCCGTAGCGGTCGCCGGAGGCGACCTCGGCGTCGCTCGGCACCACCCCGCCGGAGGCCCGCAGCAGGGTCTCGCGGTCGGCGGCGGGCCCCGCCACCACCTCCTGGAACTCGAGCATGGCGGTGTTCGAGATCAGCCGCTTGACCCGGCCCGGGTCGTCGACCCCGGGCAGCTGGATCACGATCCGGTTGCTCTCCAGCTGGCGCTGGATGACCGGCTCGGCGACGCCGAACTGGTCGATGCGGTTGCGGATCGTCTCCAGCGCCTGCCGCACCGCGCTCTCGCGCAGGTCGCGCTCGGCGCCGGTGGGCAGGCCGACGGTCCAGGCGTCGGCGCCGGGGCTGACCCGGAAGCCGGGCAGGACCCGCGCCGCCACCCCCCGCAGCTTGTCGGCGTCGGCGTTCGCCGGCACCTTGACCCGGAAGCTGAGGGACTCGACGTCGGCCTCGATCCCGCCCAGGCTGATGCCCGCGTCCCGCGCCTCGCTCACCAGCCGCAGGCCGGCGTCGTCGAGCTCGGCCTTGACCGCGTCGTCGGTGTTGACCCGCAGCACCAGGTGCGTGCCGCCCTTGAGGTCGAGGCCGAGGTTGATGTCCTTGACGGCCAGGGTGGCGCCGGCCAGGGCCAGCACCACCACGATCAGGCCGACACGCCAGAGGATCTTCCTGTCCACGCGCCCCTCCGAGCTCGAGATCTCTACGGCTCTGCCGCGCCGTCGCCGGCGACGGTGCCGCCGATGGCGCTCTTGCTGACCCGGATCTTGACGTTCTCCGCCACCTTCACCAGCAGGGTCTGGTCCTCGACCGCGGCCACCGTGCCGTGGATGCCGCCGGCGGTCACCACCCGGTCACCCTTCTTCAGCCCTGCGATCATCGCTTCCTTCTTCTTCTGCTGCTTTCGCGCCGGCATCAGGACGATGAAGTAGAAGACGGCGAAGATCAACGCCATCATGATCAACGGCTGCAGGGGGCTGCCCTGGCTCATCCCTCTCGTCCTCCTGGTGGCGCGAGGCTGACCGCCCCGCGCCCCCGTCCCGCCGCCCGGCCTCCACCGAAGCCACGAGCTCGCGGTAGCGGCCCGCCATGATAGCCTCCCGGGCGCGCCGCATCAAGTCGAGGAAGAAGGTCAAGTTGTGGACCGTGAGCAGGACCACCGAGGTCACCTCGCGGCTCACGTACAGGTGGCGCAGCGCCGCCCGCGAGTAGCAGGCGCAGGTCGGGCAGGCGCAGGCCGGGTCGAGCGGCGCCCGGTCGTCCGCGTGGCGGGCGTTCTTGATCTGCAGCTCGCCGCCGGAGGTGAAGACCTTGCCGTTGCGGGCCGAGCGGGTCGGCAGGACGCAGTCGAACAGGTCGACGCCGCAGGCGACCGCGTGCAGCAGGTCCTCCGGGTAGCCGACCCCCATCAGGTAGCGCGGGCGCCCCTCCGGCAGCATGGGGGCGGAGGCGGACACCAGGTCGTACAGCTCCGCCCGGCTCTCGCCCACCGCCAGGCCGCCGATGGCGAAGCCGTCGAACTCGGCCGCGCCCAGCTCCGCGCTGCAGGCGCGGCGCAGCTCGGGCAGCACCGACCCCTGCTGGATGGCGAACAGGCCCCCCCGCCAGCCGCCCTCGGCGCGCAGGCGCCGCGCCTCGGCCAGGCCGCGCCGGGCCCAGGCGACGGTCCGCTCGACCGAGCGGCGGGCGGTGGCCGCCTCGACCGGGTAGGGCAGGCACTCGTCCAGCACCATGGCCACGTCGACCCCGAGCGTGGCCTGCACCTGGACCGCGCTCTCGGCGGTCAGGCGGAGCGGGGCGCCGTCGAGGTGGGAGCGGAAGGTGACGCCGTCCGCGTCGAGGCGGCGGCGGTCGGCCAAGGAGAAGACCTGGAAGCCGCCCGAGTCGGTCAGGATCGGGCCCGGCCAGGCCAGCAGCCGGTGCAGGCCGCCGAGGCGCCGCACCCGCTCCGGGCCGGGGCGCAGCAGCAGGTGGTAGGTGTTGGCCAGGACCATCTCCGGCGCCAGGCGGGCGAGCTCCCACGCCGCCACCCCCTTGACCGTGCCGCCGGTGCCGACCGGCATGAAGGCCGGCGTGCGCACCGTGCCGTGCGGGGTGACCAGCTCGCCCGCCCGCGCCGCGCAGCCCGGGTCCCGGGCCACCACCGTGAAGGGCAGCAGGGAGTCGCCGCACGAGCCGGTGCCGGTCGCCGCCGCCATCTCCAGCCCGCCGCCCCGACCGCGCTAGCCGAGCCCGGAGCTGGCGTCGACCTCGTCCACCACCACGTCGGCGTCCAGGTCGAGGACGAACTGCCCCGGCCCGAGGTCCGGGTTGACCTCGAGCCGGTGGAACTCGTACCGGGTCGAGTCGCCGTCGGCCTCTTCGTACTCGACGGTCACGGGCAGCAGCAGGGTGCGGTCGACCTCCAGCACCAGCGACCGCAGCGTGCGGCGGATGACGGTCTGGGTCGGCAGCAGGGTCAGGCGGTAGGGGACGCTGCCGCCCGGGTCGGTGAGGGTGATCCGGAAGTTCTCCGCCAGCTCGTCGAGCGGCTGCGTGCCGGCGAGGACGCCGACGAACCGCCGGTGGCGCCCGGACAGGCGGACCGTCTCCGCCCGCCGCCGGTCGGGCAGGAAGGTCGTCAGGCGGCTCTCGGCCAGCAGCACGACCATCGCCGCTGGCGTGCGGTAGTCCCAGCGGACCGAGTCCGGCGCTCGGAAGGTGAAGAGGCCGCTCGACTCGACCGGCTCGAGCAGCAGCTCGCTCCGCTTGCGCATCGTGAAGTCGGCGCGCAGGGTTCGCACCGACCGTTGCGTCTCGACCACCGCCTCCATCAGGGCGCGCAGCTTGTCGCCGCCCTCGAGGCGGTCGAGCGACGGCGGGGTCCGCCCCGGTTGCTGCGCCGCGAGCGGCGCCCCCGGCCCGCCCCAGACCGTCAGGCCGGCCAGGCCAGCGACCAGCAACGCGACCAGGCGCCCCCCGCTCACGGCGCGCACTCTAGCACAGGGCACGACCGACCGCCGGCACGAGGGTCGAGGACGGGCGGGGACGCAGGTCACGCCGGGCGGGCGGGGGAGCTGACCGCTGCAGGCCGAAGGCCGGGGAAGCCCAGGTCGGGCCGTGGCCCTGGCGAGCCCGCACCCGCCTCGGCCGGCCGGGGTGGCGTCGTCAGACGCAGCCTGCGGGTCTCGGCAGACCCGCCACCCGGCAGGCGCCCCTGGCCGGCCCGGACGGGAACAGCTGGTAGATCTCCTTGAGCTGGAACCCGGTCTCCTTGCACAGCTTGCGCACCGTCGGCACGGTCCCGAACCGGAGGTGGTAGGTGCGCAGGAAGCGCACCACCCGCCAGTGCGCCTCGCTCATCTCGGCGACGCCCTCGGTGGTGGCGAGGGCCCTCGCCACGTCGTCGCTCCACACCTCGGGCCGCTCGAGGAAGCCCTCGTCGTCGACCTCGACGGACACCTCGCCGTGGGTGAAGGTCGCCATCTCCCTCCTCTCCCCCGACCCG
>CAYTJW010000237.1:0-7383 GCA_964438135.1 uncultured Thermoanaerobaculia bacterium | reverse complement strand
TACGCCAACGGTCCCCGCCTCGGCACCCAGCCGCCGCGAAAAGCTCATTGTTTCGCCAAGGAGCTGGGACAGAGCGCTGAGGAACTCCTAGGCCATGTCGCCCGCCTCGACTCGACTTGCGGTCAGCCGCCAGATGCGCAGGTAACGATGACCACCATCCACAGAACCAAGGGCCTCGAGTTCGACTACGTCTTCATCCCCTCGTGTGTAGAGGGATTCATGCCGTGCCTCTACGGCACCGGCGTTCCGACCTTCGACACAACGGGCAAGGCCACCGACCCGGAGCCCTCCCTCGCGATCGAAAACGAGCGGCGCCTGTTCTACGTTGCCGTGACCCGAGCGATCAGGGCGGTCTACATCGGCACCTCCGAGCCTCCGAGGCGCGGAGCCGCAGGACAGGGGCGAGCTGTGATGCCCTCACGGTTCCTCGAGGAGATGCGCCTGGCGCCGACCCGGGCGTTGGTCGAACCTCTAGTGGGCGCCAGCTCCGCTGAGCTGGCGCGGAACTCCCCGTGGTTCGAGGCGATCAGGCGCCACCGCGGCGTCAGGGTCATCACCCGCAACCTCGTCCGCTACTTGACCATCATGCGGGCGAAGGACCTCGCCCGCAGGGTCGCCACCGTGGTCGATGGGGTGCCAGAAGATCCCTTCACGTACGCCCTCGCATACCCCGACCCGTCCAGGCCGACGCAACCCGCGTTGCCTCCGCCACCGCGTGAAGTCAGAGTGTGGGACTGGGTGTGAACGTGGCTGTGGCCATGCGCGCAGCGTTTCGGCGCCCATCGCTCCGTTCGGCAACCGCACCCCGCTGCCGCGGCGGCACGAAGAGGGCCAAGGAGGCAAGATGCCGATAGCTGACACGCGGCCGGCGCCGGGGTGGGTGGAGGCGGGCGCGACGTCGGTGCAGGGGATCGACCTGCTGGGGCTCCGGCTGCCGGTGCAGACGATCGGCAACTGGCTCCTGAACGGCATCACCAGCGTCACGCCGTCGGTGCGATACCTCAGCTTCCGCTGCTGGATCGCGCGCTCGTACATGAACGCGCGCCTGCCCGACCGCTGGCGGGCCTTCCGTGCCTTCGCGTCGCAGGTCGAGGCGGCGATCGTCCTCGGCAACCTCATCCAGGCCCCGCGCATGACCGGGCTGGTGGGAGCCGACGCGGCTCGCGAGCGGCTGGCGTCCGGCGCCGACCCAGTGGAGCTCGGCAGCCTCGTCAAGCAGCTGGCGGTGGGGATCTACACCGGCCCGTCCGACCAGCTGGGGCTGTCGTTCTCAGCCGAGTCCGGGGTCCCGGGCCTGTTCGCGGAACGGGGGATCCCCGTGGCGGCGGCGCTCGGCGAGGCCCTCGAGCAGACCGCACTCGGGCGCGCGTTCGGCCGGGGGCTGACCGTCGAGCGTGCGAGCCTTGCCGACCTGGCGGAGCTCGGCGCCGCGACAGCGCTCCGCGACGTGCCCGCCCCGGAGCGCGAGGCGCTGGTCGCGACGGTGCTCCCCGAACGGCCCAGGGGCGCGGAGCGGCGACGTGTCGCGAGCTACTCGCTGCTCTTGGCCCTCGCCCGCCAACTGGGTCGGCTGCCCGCCGAGGACGACCTGTTCGCCGCCGCGGCCGCGGGTGGCAGCGACCTGCCTCCGCAGCTGGGCCCGTGCCTGGACGGCTGGCTCACGTACTGCGTGCGGGACATGCTGGCCATGGCACACGAGGCGGTCCTGCAGGCGGTGCTGGACGCGCTCGAGCGGCACGGCGTCGCGACCGGAGCCCTCGCCCCGTGCGCGGAGGTCGTGGCGGGCGTGCTGGCCCGGGAGGGCGACCTGCTCGAGGCCCTGCACGACCTCCGCCTCGCCGAGCGGAGCGAGGACCTCGGAGCGCTGTCGTTCCGCGACCTGGCGCGTAGGGTCGAGGAGGCGACCAGCCGGGACCTCGACACGAGGTCCGGTCTGGTGCGGTGGGGCGGCCCGCTGACGGAGCCGCGAGTCGGGGAGGTGGCGCTGTCGGCCGCGGCCGGCTCCGCCGCGGTCCTGGCGGTGGCCTGGTTGCTGGCGCTCAGGCGGGTCGAGACGGGCAGCGCCGCCGGGGAGGAGAGAACCGCCACGCTCTCCTACCAGGGATGGGAACGGATCGGCCTCGAGCAGGTCGTGAAACCGCTCGTCGAGAGGTTCCTCGACGACGACGTTTCGTTGCGGCAGGCAATGGCCGAACTGGTCCAGCGCACCATCGACCAGCACCTCCGGGTCGCCTGGTCGCGAATGGCCGACGACGCCAGTCGGGACGTGACCGTTCTGTTCAGGGACGGCGACCGGCTGGGCCTCCGTCGCGCCTTCGTCGCCGGCTTCACCGCCGCGCGGATCGCGCAGGCGGTCGACTGGCTGTCGCAGCTGCGGCTGGCAGACGGCAGCGGTATCACCGCCGACGGATCGGCGGTGCTCGAGCGCTGCCTCGGGGCGCTGAGCGAGGAGGCCTGACGTGAACCCCCGCGCCTTCTGCCGGGAGCCCGGCTACGGCAGCGCCATCTTGCTGACGTTCAACCTCGACCCCCTCTTCTTCGAGCGCGTCGTCCTGCCCGACCTCTGGGCGGGCGGAACCGGCGAGGTGGTCGTGCTCGCCGACGCCTCCCAGGTGAGCGACTTGGCCGAGCGGTGGCAGGGCCAGCTCGCCTTCCTCGGCCGCAGCTACCAGCTCATCCCGGTCGAGCGGGTGGCGGGCGCCTTTCACCCGAAGGTCATCCTCCGGGTCAGCCCGCAGGGTGGGGCGATCTGGGTCGGCTCCGGCAACATCACACACGGCGGCTGGGGCGGCAACCTCGAGCTGGCCACGGCGTGGGCCTTCGGGCCCGGCTGCCAGGATCCCGGAGCCTGGGCAGGCTCGTTCCTGGCGAACGTCGCCGCCCTCACCCCGGCACGGCTGGCGCATGCGGTCGGGCAGCATGCCCAGGGCGCCGGCTGGCTGCAGCTCTCCCAAGAGGGCTCCGATGTCGGGTCCCCCCTGCTCGCCTCTTTCGCCGACCGCTCGCTGGCCGCCCAACTCGCGGCGCGCTGGAGCGGTCGGCGCTTCCTCACGGCACGCTGCTTCACCGGGTCCACCGACCGCGAGGGCGCCGTGCTCCGCTGGCTGCACGAGGCGTTCGGCGTCGAACGCGCCACGGTCATGGTGAACGAGGACCGGTGTGACCTCGACCCGGCTGCCGTGGCAGCGCTGCCGCTCGCGGTCGATGTACTGAAGCCGCCGGACGGCTCGCTGCACGCCAAGATGATTTGGCTCGACGGCCCTGACGGTGCCGCGGCGGTCGTCGGCTCTGCCAACTGCTCCGCCGCCGCGTGGCTGCTCGCCCCAGCCCGCGGCGGGAACGTCGAGGTGGTTGCGGTCTACGACGACGCCGCCACCCGGGACTTCGCTCCCGCGCTGGAGCGCTTCACGGCAGACGGCGTGGAGCCGGTCCACCTGGTCTCTCGGCCGCCGGCCGAGCAGGAGGCACCTCCCGCCCCACCCCTCCGCGTCGAGGTCGCCGAGGTCACGTGGGACAGCGCCTCCGGGCACCTCTCCGTGCTCCTCGGCCGGGACCTTCCGCCCGGCACCTCGCTCGAGGTCGGGCTGGGACGCGAGGCGTGGCCGCTGCGCCCCGGCGGCACCGACCCGCTCCTGTGGTCCGCGCAGTGCGACGACTTCACCGACGAGAGCGACACTGCCTTCGCGACCGTGGTCGTCGCCCTCCCAGACGGGCGGCAGATCCGCCTCCTGCGGTGGGTGAACCTCCTCGCCGAGCTGCGCCACGCCGCCCGCGGCCGGCGCATCGCTCGCACCTTCGACCTGCTCTCCACCCACGCGACGCCGACCGAGCAGCAGCAGATCGTGGCCGAGCTGCAGGTGATCGCGCATGCTCTGCTGCACGAGCCGACCTCGTTCCCCGACCCGCCCAGGCCAAACGGGACGCCCCCGACGCCGCCCGAGCCCGATGCGGACACGACCACCCCGGCCGTGGACCCCCGGGCTCTCGTCCGGAGCCTCGCCGAGCAGCCGGAAGCCGAGGGCCTGCTCTCCGACGTCGGCCCCCACGTGCGAGTTTCGCTGCTGGGTGTCGTCCGTGCGCTCTTCCCCGAGCAGGGTAGCCCGCACGACCCGCAGGGGGAAGAGCAAGAGGAGGCGCCAGGAGCAGACGCCGGGGAACCGCGGGTCGACGAGAAGCGGGAGGAGAAGCCACCCTCCCCCGCCCCGCCTCCCTCCGACCGCTACCGGCAGCGGCTCGCCGCCCAGGTGGGCGACTTCCTCGCCCGCCTGCGTTCCGCCGACTTCGCTGGTCAGTGCACCGCCACCCAACTCGTCAACGCGGTCGCATTCCCGCTCGCGATCGCCATCCGCGGGCGGCGGGCCGGGTGGGTCGACGACGATGATGCCTTAGGGTGGACGCGGCAGGTGTGCGACGTCCTGTTCCACGAGGTCTTCTCCCGGCGGCCGCGCCGGGAGGGGCTCCTCACGGTGGTCAGGACTCGCTACGGGGAGGCGGGGAGGGACGAGGACTTCCGCCGCATCGTCGGCGACGGCACTGTGTGGCTCGCCCTCGTCGCCTGCCTGGGCGGGCTCCCCTGGCAGGGCAGGGCTGCCGCCCTGGACCGCGCCCTCGCCCTCGCCGCCTTGTTCCGCTCCCGTGACCTCCTGGCCTCGGCCGACGCCGGTCGAATGCGCCTGCTCGTGAGCCGCCTGGAGCAGGAGGAGTTGCGCCGCGCGGTGCTCCAGGACGCGCCGCTGATCGTCGAGCTGAGCGACCGGCTCGAGGCGACACTGCACCGGTCGTTCGAAGCCCTGCGCGTGGCCCAGGAGCGGATTCGGCTCCACCACGAGGCCGGCGACCTGCTCTGGCACCCGACGGGGGGATGGGCCGAAGCCCTGGAGTCGGCCGAGGTCTACAAGGACTCCAAGCTCGTGGTGTACCGGCACAGGGCGGCAGCCGAGGTCGAGGTCCGCGCCAGCTTCTACGTCAACGTCTCTTGGGTCGCGAGGAAGGCCGAGGAGGTAAGGAGCCTGCTGGAGAAGATCGAGGCCTGTGCCGGGCGATTCTCGGCCGGGCGCGCGACGAGCCCCGACCACGATGGGGAGTAGTCGGAAGGCGGGATTCGCCCACCTCCCCGTGTTCTCCGGACAAGCCCCGCAACCAGCAGCGACTAGGCACCGCAAGGCCCGCCCGCCTGGCGCCGCACGGGTGTGAGCCCTCAGCCGGGCGGGGAACCGGGACAGCATCGACCTGCGGCGGAGGTCGCGCACTCCGCGGGATTGGATTGACAACGCTCCGATTTCACCGAAATTGGAGCTGACGGACTCCATTCCCCGGCTGGTGGAGCCGCGAGTCCGGCAGGCGCTGGACCGGGGGAGGTCGGTGCCGCTGCAGGGCGCGGGGCTCAGGCGCTCGCCGGGAGACCAGGCGACCGCCTGCCGCTGGTGGCGCTGGACGAGGTGCAGGAACAGCCCCCACCCCCAGCCCGTGCACAGGTTCAGTTGTCACCGTTGCACTGGTGTAGTTGACGCCAGGGCACGAACGGCAGACTGCTGCCGTGCCGGCTCGTGCCGCTGCGGCTCGACCCCCTGTCCCTGGCCGAGCGCGCCCCGGCCACCCTCGAGGAGGCGCTGGTGCATGGCAGCCTGCCGGCCATCGCGCTCGCGGCGGCGGGCGACGCGGCGCGCGAGGAGGACCTCCGCGCGTACACGACCCTGTACCTCGAGGAGGAGGTGCGCGCCGAGGCGCTGGTGCGCAAGCTCGGCACCTTCGCCCGCTCTCTCCGGCTCGCCGCCCTGGAGGCCGGCAACGTCAGCCACTTCCGCGGCATCGCCCGGGAGATCGGCGTCGCCCACACCACCGTGGCGAGCTACTACGAGATCCTCGAGGACTGCCTGGTCGCCGAGCGGGTCGAGCCGCTCTCGTCGAGCCGCACGCGGAAGCGCCTCACCCGGTCACCCCGCTTCCTCTTCTTCGACCTCGGCGTGCGGCGGGCCGCGGCAGAGGAGGGCGCCCAGCAGCCGTCGCGGGTGCTCGGCGCCTGGTTCGAGCAGCTGGTCGGCCTCGAGCTCCTGCGCGCCATCCGGCATCGCGGTAGCTCCTTCCACCTCCGCTTCTGGCGCGACCCGGCCGGGCCGGAGGTCGACTGGGTCGTCGAGGGCGCCGAGCGCCTGCTGCCGGTCGAGGTGAAGTGGTCCGAGGCGCCGACCGAGCGGGACGCCCGCCACCTCAGGACCTTCCTCGCCGAGTACCCGCAGTGCCGCGAGGCCGTCGTCGTCTGCCGGACGCCGCGCCGGTTCACCCTCGGCCCGGGCGTCACCGCCGTCCCCTGGCAGGAGGTGCCGGCCCTGGTCGAGACCGTCGCCTGAGGCGCACTACGTTACGGCAGAGAGTGTCCCACGTCGGCGCACCCTTCAGCCCGAGCCCCCAGGCGGGATCGGCATCGGCTCAGGGCTCGCAGTCACAGGCGAGCGCCTCGCCCGGCTCGGGGCGTGGGGCGCAGCGGGAAGGTGCCGGGGGCAGGGGCTGAAGCCCTCGCCCGGGTGGCGAGCCTGCCCCCGCGGCCCGTGGCGGGCCGTTTCGAGACCCATGCTGGTGCGACTCGAGGGGGTGTCGGGATCGAGCCGGCACCGGGAGGTTGCGCCGTGGTTGCCCTGCGACTGGCGGATCTGGTCACCCGTGAGGTCGTCCCGCGGGCGCTCTCGCGCGACGACAGCTGGCCGCGCCTCGCGGTGCCGAGCTCGGACGGCGAGCGGCTGGTGATGGTGACCCGCCGCCTGCTGGCCACGGTCGAGCTGGGGCGGGAGGTGCCGGCGTGGCGGCTGGTGTCGGAGCTGCCGGCGCGCCTGGTCGGCGAGCACCCCGAGGAGGAAGGGGGCGCGGGCCGGCCGCCGCAGGACACCGTCCAGGGCTGGGCCTGGGGGGACGGCTTCGCCCTGCTCGCCGGTGGCAGGCTGCTGCTCCGCCTCGACCGCCGGGGGACGCTGCGCGACACCGTGCCTCTGCCCGACCGGTCGCGGGTGCTGGACGTGCGCGGGCCGCACCTGCTGCTCGCGGGCGACGACGGCTCGGGCGCCGGCCTGCTCGGCCTGCGCCGGGAGAGCGACGGCAGCGAGGTGGCGGAGGTGCTGGTGCCGCCGGCGCGGCCCGTGCCCGAGGTCTTCCCCGGCGTGGAGAGGGTCGCCCACGGCCTCCTCGGTCCGGGCGAGGGCGAGCTGTGGCTGTTCGCCCTCCGGCCGGCCGACACCGCTCATGGCTTCGGCTGGGACGCGGGCCGCCAGCCGCGGCGTCTCGGCCCACCCGTGGCGGCGCCCGGCGTCGTCGGCGGCGGCGAGCACTGGCTGCGGCTCGCGGGCCGCGTCTTCGCCGACCTCCGCCGCATGGCGGCCTGGGCGGTCGAGCCCG
>CAYTJW010000236.1:0-7384 GCA_964438135.1 uncultured Thermoanaerobaculia bacterium | reverse complement strand
ATCTCAGTTGGCGAGCGTGGTATCGCCAGGCGGTACCCTCAGCGAGGCGGCTATGTCTGATGACGACAAGACGTTCGTGAACTCGTCGAAGCAGAGCGATCGCGTGTTGGGAGTCCGGATTGCCGTCCTTGCGTTCTACCTGCTCGGCATTCCAGCCGTCGCGGCGTTCTGGCCTGTGAATTGGGCGCGCGGCCTCGGGTGGTTTGCGCTCCTCACTACCGGACTGTTCCTGGCGTCGCTGGCGAAGGTGCTGGTTGAGTTGCGCGGCATTGATCGCCTAGTGTTCCGTGCCGACATGGTGTCCCTAGAATGGAGGGGAATGGAACAGCTCTACCATCGTCACGAGGTGGTCGTCAGGCGACGGTGGATCGTCCAGCTTCTCCAAATGCGAGGCGTGTTCCTTGCTGTGCCGAACCGACGGTCCATGCTCTTCGTTCCAGAGACGATGGTCTCGGCGCCGCGACTCCGCCAGCTCCTCGGCGACCAAGCGGAGGAACCGGCAAGTCTCGAATGAGCGACTACTTCCATGCAAGGTACTACTCGAATGAGGTCGTTGCGCTGTGGGTGAGCGAGGGCAGCTGCCATGGGGTCGTGGGGAGGCGGCGGGCCGGTGTCGGGGCATTGCGGGGTGAGAACCGGCACCTTGGTGGTGGTCGAGTCTGGTGCCCCAGGTTCGCGCATCGGCAATTCCGCGTCGCCGATGCCCGATGAGACGGACGTTCGACCTGCCTGGAGGCCCAGCGACGGGCCGTGACGCCCATGTCGCCGAACGCGCGAGCCGCGCGCCCTCGACCAGAAGACCTGGCAGGGCCGCCACTCGGTGGTGGACCGACGACTCGAGCGACGCCACCTGGGCCCGACGGGAGGCGGGCGCCGCGACCGACGCGGTGCCTCGCGGCTGGTCGGCTGTACGGCTCGGCGTCGCCAGCCGACGCGAGTCACGCCGTTGCTCGAGATGCCCGACCAGGAGGGCCACTAGCTTGGGTGCGCCCGCGAACCACCCGCCGACGAGGTGCGGCCTGCCAGCATCGCAGCGGTCTCCACCGCCTTGAGGGATGGCTCTCCAGGGCTCACCCGCCCGCCCACCCCGGGCTCGGAATGACGGGCTACGGAGGCTCTGCCCCAAGCTCAGCCGACAGCTCGCGCCCCACGTCGCGGTCGGGGTTGGCAGCCGGCGCCGGCGGCGCTACCATGCGACCGCGACGTCGCCGGCTCGGGGCGGCGCCATTCGGAGGCTGCGATGGCCGGGAATCTCAAGGGGCGACACTTCCTGAAGGAGCTGGACTTCACCTCGGGGGAGCTGAAGGACCTGCTCGACCTGGCGGTGACCCTCAAGCAGCGCAAGCGCGCCGGCGTGCGCGGCCGGTCGCTCGAGGGCAAGAGCATCGCCCTGATCTTCGAGAAGCCCTCGACCCGCACCCGCTGCGCCTTCGTCGTCGCCTGCGTCGACGAGGGGGCGCACCCGGAGTACCTGGGCAAGGGCGACATCCAGCTCGGCAAGAAGGAGACCGTGGCCGACACCGCCCGGGTGCTGGGGCGGATGTTCGACGGCATCCAGTTCCGCGGCTTCGCCCACGACACGGTCGAGACGCTGGCGCGGCACGCCGGGGTGCCGGTGTGGAACGGCCTCACCGACTCCTGGCACCCGACCCAGACCCTGGCCGACGTGATGACGGTCCGGGAGGAGTTCGGCCGCCTGCAGGGCATCGGCCTGGCCTACGTCGGCGACGGCCGCAACAACGTCGCCCGGTCCCTGCTGGTGGGCTGCGCCATGCTCGGAATGGACGTCCGCATCGTCGCGCCGCGCGCCCTCTTCCCGGAGGACGAGCTGGTGGAGACGGCGCGCGGCATCGCCGAGCGGACGCGGGGCCGGGTGACGGTCACCGACTCGGTCGCGGACGGGGTGCGGGGCGCGCACGCCCTCTACGCCGACGTGTGGGCGTCGATGGGCGAGGAGGGCAAGATCCGGGAGCGGATCGACCTGCTCCGCGACTACAAGATCACGTCGCAGATGATGGCCATGACCGGGCTCGAGGAGACCATCTTCCTCCACTGCCTGCCGTCGTTCCACAGCCCGGACACGGACCTGGCGCGGCAGTACCCGGACATCTGCGAGGTCTCGGACGAGGTCTTCGAGGGCCCGCAGTCGAGGGTCTTCGAGGAGGCGGAGAACCGCCTGCACACGATCAAGGCGGTGATGGTGGCGACGCTGGGGGCCTGATTGGGCAGACGCTCGCATCCCCCCGCGCCGGGCGAACAGCAAGGAGCGCACGGCTGAGAGCCGGGGAGGAGTCATGGACAGAGTCGTCGTCTTCGGAGCCGGCCTGGTCGTCCGGGCCCACGTTCGGTACCTGCTCGACCACGGGTTCAAGGTCACCCTGGCCAGCCGGACGGTCGCCAAGGCGGAGGCGATCCTCGCCGGCCACCCCAACGGCACCGCCATGGCCTACGACGTCGACCGCGACCCCGGCCGCCTGCGCGGCATCATCGCCAACCACGACGTGGCCGTCAGCCTGCTGCCGTGGAACTACCACGTGCAGGTGGCGCGGGCCTGCCTCGACGCTGGCCGGCACCTGGTCACCACCTCCTACATCCGGGAGCCGATGAAGGCACTCGACGCCGAGGCCCGCGCCAAGGGCGTCATCCTCCTGAACGAGATGGGCGTCGACCCCGGCATCGACCACATGACGGCGATGCAGGTCATCCTGCGGGTCAAGGCCGGGGGTGGCACCATCACCACCTTCCAGTCGTACTGCGGCGGCCTGCCCGCCCCGGAGGCGAACGACAACCCGTTCGGCTACAAGTTCTCGTGGAGCCCGCGGGGCGTCCTCCTGGCCGGCCTCAACAGCGCCCGGTTCCGGTGCGAAGGGCACATGTGGGAGATCCCGGGCGAGCAGCTGTTCGACCGCACCTGGCCGGTCGAGGTCGACGTCGAGGGCCGGACGATCGAGTTCGAGGGCTACCCGAACCGCGACAGCATGCCCTACGTCGAGTACTACGGCGTCGACCCGCAGGAGGAGATGTTCCGCGGCACCCTGCGCAACGTCGGCTGGTGCCGGATCATGAAGCAGGTGGCGCGGCTCGGCATGCTGCGCACCGACGAGCTCGAGGGCGTCGAGCGGGGCACCTTCGCCGACCTGGTGGCGCGGCTCGTCGGCCGCCCCGCCGTGGGTGACCTCCGCGGCGCGACCGCGCGCCACCTCGGCATCGCCGAGGACGGACCCGAGATCGCGGCCATGGACTGGCTCGGCCTGTTCGGCCGCGACCCGCTGCCCGGGCCGAGGGCGCCGGTGGACATCCTCACCGCCCGCATGCTGGCGAAGATGTCCTACAACCCCGGCGAACGCGACATGCTGGTGCTGCGGCACACCTTCATCGCCGAGTACCCCGACCGCAAGGAGCGCATCCGCTCGACCATGATCGACTTCGGCATCCCCGGCGGCGACTCGAGCATGAATCGCACCGTCGGCCTGCCGGCCGCGGTCGGCGCCCGCTTCATCCTCGAGGGCAAGCTCACCCAGCCGGGCGTGCTGGTGCCGGTGATGCCCGATTTCTTCGAGCCGGCGCTGGAGGAGCTCGGCCGGCTGGGGATCCACTTCACCGAGGAGAGCGAGCAGATTGGGTGAGTTGACCTCCGTGGCTCCACGTCCAGTGCGGGCAAGGACGCGACGCGCTGGTGCGCCCGCCGCGCTGGTCGCAGCCGGGTTGCTCCTGGCCGCCACCGCCGGCGCCCAGCAGGGAGTCCCAGCGCCGGGGGGCGGCAGCGCCCCGGGCGCCAGGACCGCGAGCGGTCCCCAGCCCGACCCGGACTGCAGCGCTCCGCTGGTCTTCGTGCCCGCCGCCGCTCACCTCGAGGGCGACGGCGGCTCCGAGTGGCGGACCGACGTCTCGATCTACAACCGCACCTCCCAGGCGACGTCGTTGAGCTTGTGGTTCTTCCAGCGCGGCGGGGACAGCTCGAGCGCGACCTGCGTCGACGGTGGCGTGCTGGCGGCGGGGACCGCAGTGAGGTTGGAGGATGTCGTCCTGCGCACCTTTGGCGTGTCGGCGGCGGGTGCTGTCGGTGTCGGCGCGGGCGGGGTGTGCGCGGAGTACCTGGTCGTCAGCAGCCGGACCTACAACCAGTCCAGCAGCGGCACGTTCGGACAGGGTATCCCGGGGCTCTCCCGGGATGGCGCCGTCGCGGCTGGCATGCGAGCGGTTCTGACGCAGCTGTACGAGAACGAGAGCTACCGGACCAACATCGGCCTCTTCAGCCTTGGCGACGTCGCGGTCGTCGAGGTCGAGCTGTACGCGAGCGACGGCTCGCCCAGGGGGCAGGTGACCCGGGTCCTGCAGCCCTACGACGTGGTGCAGCTGAACCGGGTGTACGGAGCAGGAGCCGGCATCACCGGTGGCTTCGCCGAGGTGAGGGTGACCTGGGGCGGAAGGGTCGCGGTCTTCGCCTCGGTGGTCGACAACCAGACCGGAGACCCCACCTATGTCTCGCCGTGAGCGGTGCGGCCGGGCGGCCGGGCTCGCCAGCCTGCTCCTGCTTGCGGCACCGGCGGTGACGGTCTCCCAGGAGATCGACCTCTGGCCAGCCTGGCGCTGGAGCAGCGGTGCGGCGGCCCGGTCCCCGAGCACCCTCGAGGTGGTCGACCTCGATGGCGACGGCGTCTCCGAGATCCTGTGCGTTCTTGGATGGGTCGAGGTCCTGGCTGCGGACGGCACGTCGGGGTACCGGGCTCAGTGGCTCGGCGAGGAGGGCGTCGTCGCCGTCGCGAGCGGGGACCGGGACGGAGACGGACAGCAGGAGCTGTTCCTCGCGGCGCACCCCTCCGACTGGCCAGAGCTGGTTGTGTCCCGCCCTGACCAGCAGGAGGCCGTGGCGCGCGTGCCGCTTTCGCCCCAGGACGATGTCACCGACATCGCGGCCGCGGACGTTGACGGCGACGGTCGGCTCGAGCTGGTGGTGCTCGGCTACCAAAGGGCGACGGTCCTCGACGCGGTCAGCCTGCAGGAGGAGTGGAGGTCGTTCGGATCGGGCGGCGACGAGGTGGCTGTGGCGGACCTGGACGGGGACGGGAACGCCGAGATCGTGGTCAACAACAGATACCACGCCGCCTACGCTCTCGACGCGGTCCACCAGCGGCGGGAGTGGACCATGACGGGCGGTGTCGGCGACCGGTTCGAGCTCGGTGACGTGAACGGCGACGCCAGGGCGGAGATCGTGGTCGTCGACTACTGGGTCGGGGGGACTGCCGCGGCCCTCGATCCGGCGACCCTGACCCCTCTGTGGGAGGTCCGCGACAGCGGCCGGTTCGTGGCTCTTGCCCTGGCCGACCTGGACCGGGACGGGGCCGCGGACGTCCTCGTCGAGTCGAGCGCGGTCGGGGCCAGCCCGGTGGTGCACGCACTCCGGGGCTCCACTGGCGAGACCATGTGGACCTTCCCCTTGGACGTGGATGGCGGGGCTCTGGCGGTCGGCGACGTCGACGGCGACGGCGAGCTGGAGCTGGTTGCCGGGGCGGGGTCGGCGGGGGCGGGGATCGTGGTCGCCGACGCCTCGACGGGCGCGGTCGAGTGGAGCAGTCGCCCCTCCCTGGTGTGTACCGGCGCCGCTGCTGGCGATCTCGACCGCGACGGGCGCCAGGATCTGGCCGTGGCTGCGGTCCGCACCGTCGAGTTTCAGCAGATGGGCGAGGTGCGGGCGGTGGATTCCGCCGACGGCTCCGAGCGCTGGGCGACCGAGGTGGCGTTCGCCGTCGACAGGATCGCGGTCGGCGAGGTGGACGGCACTCCGGGAGCCGAGGTCGTCGTTGCCGGCCACCAGGACAGCGACAGCACGCTCTTGCTCGTGCTCGACGGCCAGTCAGGAGCCTCGGTGTGGACTTCCGAGGTCGCCCCCGAGTCGGTCGTGTCCGGCCTGGTCGTGGTCGACCTGGACGGCGACGGGCTCGACGAGATCGTGATCGGGGGCGAACAGGGGGTGCGGGTGCTGGACGGCGCCAGCCCGGCGGTCGAGTGGGACAGCGGCGAGCTCTACCACGATGCTGTTGTCGATGTGGCGGTCGGGCAGGCCGACGAGGACCCGGCGCTCGAGCTCGGGGTGCTGCTGCGGTCGCGGGCGTTGCTGTTCGACACCCGCTTCTGGACCCTGCAGGGCGAGATCGTCCTCACGAACGCCAAGGACATGTTCCTCGGTGGAGGGCGGGTGGTGGTCGTCGGCGACGGGCCACATGCCCATGACCGCGGCGTCATGGCGTTCTCGCCTGCCGGCGCCCTGCTCTGGGCCCGACGAACCGGGTGCTCGGCTGCCGTCTCGGACCTGATCTCGGCCTCCTGGCTCGGCGAGGAGCGGCTGGTGATGGTGCAACGCTGCTCGGCGCAGTCCGAGGGCTTGTGGCTGGAGGTCCTTTCCCTCGATGACGGGCGGCGGATGTACTCGACCAGTCGGCGCGACGTCGAGAGCTTCAACAACGCATTCACCGTTGACCTCGACGGGGATGGTGCGGTCGAGCTCGGCCTGGCATCGCGGAGCGGGGTCGAGGCCGACCGGGTGAGCCCGGCGCCGACGGGTCGGCTGGTGGTGTCGACAACGGCGGCAAGCCTGGACTCGACCGCCACCCTTCGGGTTGACCTCGCGACGGGCGGGGCGGAGCTGGCGAGCCTGGTGTTCGACCTGTGCTTCGACGGGGAGATGAGCCTCGCCGGTGTACGGCCCGGCGAGGCCGCGGTGGCGGCGGGACTGAGCGTCACTGGCAGCAGTGCGCCGGGCGGCGCTCGGGTCAGCGTGGGAGGCGACGGAGGAGTCGTCGCCGCCGATGGCGCCATCGCGACGGTGGACCTCGCGGTCTCCCGCTGGGCCTTGGGCCGGAATGCGGTCACGTTCGACGTCCTCTCTGCGACTGACGTGGACGGGTGTCCTGTTCACCTGGCGACTGCCGACGGCGAGGTCGTCGTGTGGGACAGTGACCTGGCAGCCGATGGCTGCGGCGCGCCGGATCAGTTCGTCGTCGCCGCCGCCCACCTCACCGGCAAAGCCGGGTCCGACTGGCGGACCGACCTGGCCGTTTTCAACCCCCTGTCGGTGGCGCAGCCCTTGCGACTCTGGTTCCTCCCGCGGGGTGCGGACAACTCCGCCGTCGCCTGTGTCGACGCGGGCGAGGTGCCCGCCCACTCCTCGGTTACCCTCGAGGACGTGGTCGCGAACGTCTTCGGGGTCGAGGGCGCCGGGGCGATCGCGGTCGGCAACGACAGAGAGGGTAGTCTGGACGGGTTCGTGGTTCGCAGCCGGACCTACGACCGGTCTGGCCCTGGGACGTACGGCCAGAGCGTCCCCGGGTTGTATGCGATTCCCGCCAGGGAATCGCATATCCGGGTGATTCTCGTGAGGGAGGAT
>CAYTJW010000235.1:0-7385 GCA_964438135.1 uncultured Thermoanaerobaculia bacterium | reverse complement strand
GGCGCACCCGCGCGCCACCGCAGACGGCGGCGCCTCGGTCAGGCGGCGACGACCGCCACCGCGACCAGCAGCGCCGCCGCGGCCGGGCTGGCGCCCCGACGTCGCAGCACCTCGAGCAGCAGGATCGCGGCGGCCAGGGTCAGCGCCACACGCAGCAGCACCATGCCGGGCACGCCGAGCGCGCGGTGGGAGAGGGCGAGCGCCACCTGGAACAGCCACTCGTGGTCGACCCAGGGCGTGCCGGCCGAGGTGCAGCTGAACGGGTCCGAGAGCGGCAGCGCCCGGTGGGCGAGGATCCACTCCCCAGTTGCCAGGTGCCACCAGTCGTCGGCCGAAAACACGTCCACCGCCGCGGCGGCGACCACCACGGCCAGCAGCGCGAGCAGCAGGGCCGCGCTGGCCGCGAGGTCGCTCCGAGGAGTCCCCGTGGTCGCCACGGCCCGAGACGGTAGCACGCGGCGGCCCCGCCCTCCACGGCGACCTCGTGGGTGCCACCCACGTGAGTGCCACCCATCACAACCGTCACGATGTCACGGGCTGCAGCCGCTCGCAGGCGGGCCAAGGCATCGACGAGGGCGCCACTGGCGTGGCCTTGCCGCAGCCCGAGATCGACGCGAGAGGCCAGCACGCGGGGCAGGGCACCTTCGTGACGGTTGTGATGGGTGGCACCGTGTCGAGAGCCTGGTGGC
Organism: uncultured Thermoanaerobaculia bacterium; assembly: GCA_964438135.1. Lineage (GTDB taxonomy): Bacteria > Acidobacteriota > Thermoanaerobaculia > Thermoanaerobaculales > Sulfomarinibacteraceae > CAYTJW01. The sequence continues at coordinate 6,696 of CAYTJW010000235.1, read as the reverse complement.
GGAGATGCTCGGGGTCGTCGAGGGCGAGCGCGGCGCCCTGCCGCTGCTGGCGTCGCCGCGGCGAGGCTTTGGGAGCGGCGGGAGCGGGAGCCGGGGCTCCTGACCCGGGCCGCGCACCGTCCTCCGCCTCCGGTCGCTCCCGGACCGGAAGCTCGGGCGCACGCTGGGGCATGGAGGGGGGTCGACCGCGTTCCTGCGCGGCGACTGCCTGCTGACGTTCGCGAGCGACAGCGACCAGCCGCATGCTGACGGGCCGCGGCTGGTGCGCGAGCTCCCGCTCGACGGGGCGGCCGAGCGCGTGCTCGGCCGCTGGCAGCCGTGACCGTGCCCTGGGCGTCCTGCCGTCGCGCCCGCCGCGCTCGACCGGGCGAAGAGCCCAGCGGGATGGCGCGGGGCCGGCCTGCCGACCGTGCCCGCCCGGTGGCGGGCCTCCCTGGCATGGGCGCCGTCCCCCAGGATTGGTGGTATCCTGGTGCCATGAGAACTGCCATCGACTCCGCCGGTCGCGTGGTCATCCCCAAGGAGCTGCGGGAGCGCCTGGGCTTGAGCCACGGACGGCCGGTCGAGGTCCGCGAGCGGGACGGGCTGATCGAGATCGAGCCGGCGATCACGCCCATGACCCTGGTTCGCCGCCCCGGGGGTCGCGTGGCGGTGCCCGACGAGGCGCTGCCGCCGCTGACCGACGAGATGGTGCGGGACACCCTGGAGCGGGTCCGTCGGTGATCGCCGTCGACACCAGCGTGGTGGTGGCCGGGTTCGCCACTTGGCACGCGGGCCATGCCAGCGCCGCGGCGGTGCTGGCGCGGCAGCCGCGCGTCCCGGCCCACGTGCTGGTCGAGGCCTACTCGGTCCTGACCCGTTTGCCGCCACCGCACCGCGCCCCCGCCGACCTGGTCGCCGCCTTCCTGGCCGAGCGATTCGCGGAGCCGCCGCTCGTTCTGCCGCCGGGCGGGCACCTCCGTCTGATCGAGCGGGCGGCCTGCGCCGCAGTGTCCGGCGGAAGCGTGTTCGACGCGCTGATCGCGGCAACGGTCCTCCGCGCCAAGGCTCGCCTCCTGACGCGCGACCGTCGCGCCGTGGCCACCTACCGGGCCATCGGGGTGGACTTCGAGCTGCTCGCCTGAAACGGTCGACCACCGGCGCGCTGGCACGGCACGCGGAGTGCATCCTGGAGCGGGAGCTCGGTGCCGCCGTGGTCCGTTTCGTGCGCCCACAGGAGCACCACGGCGTCGTGGCCCAGTTCCTCTCGAGGTGGGGTCCGGGCCTCCGCCCCGACGCGCTCAGAACTCCAGCCGCACCCCCAGCTCGAAGGAGCGCGGCCGGGCATAGGCCGTCGGCTGGCCGAAGTTGGAGGACTGGACCCAGGTGTCGAGCACGGTCGCGGTCTCGCTGCCCAGCAGGTTGTACACGGTGAGGAAGGCCGAGACCTCGAGCCCCCTCGCCACCGGGTCGAGGGCGAAGGGCTTCTCCAGCTGCAGGTCGAGCACGTGCCGGGCCGGGACCCGCATCGAGCCGCGCGGGGCGAGGTACTCCCCCGGCCAGCTCTCGAACGGGTCATAGTCCCACGGCGTCGACTCCATGAGCTGGGCCATCGGGCTGGAGTAGGAGTACGCGACCGAAACGCTCGTCTCCACCACCGGCACGCGGTAGCTCGCCTGCAGCTTGACCCGGTGGCGGGCGTCGAAGCCGAGGTAGCCGTCGCGGTTGTCGAAGTGGTAGGGGTAGTAGTCGAAGTCCGGGGACTGCCCGGCTCGCTCCCACAGCTCGAGCGATCCGCGGGCCTCGCTGTAGACGTAGCTCGCCAGCACCAGGCCGCGGCCGTCCGGGACCCGCCAGCTGGCGTCGAGCATCCAGCCGGAGTAGGAGCGCCGGAGGGGGTTGGAGAGCCCCAGCGAGCGCCCCGGCCAGTTGGAGAGCCAGAGGAACGGGCAGGTGTCGTAGTCGCTGCAGGTGGTGTCGAAGAGGTCGTGGGCCTTCTTGTACACCCAGGTCACCGTCACCGAGAGCTGGTCGGCCAGCTCGCGCTCCAGGGCGACGTTGACCTGCTCGTCGTAGGTCGGGTCGAGCGAGCCGTCGACCGGCGGGGTGTCGACCACGCCCGCCCCGACGCCGCCGGTCTCCGAGTCGGGCACGAGCTCCCACGTGCCGCTCGCCGCCGACCACTCGTAGGTCGCGCCGTAGGGCGGGGTGAGGCCGGTGTTGGCGGCGCGCATCAGGCTCAGGGGGGCGTCGAGGTAGAAGAACCCCCAGCTCGCCCGCGCCGCGGTCCGGCCGTCGCCGGTCAGGTCGAACGAGGCCCCCAGCCGGGGCTGGAGCATGGCCAGGTTGGCGACGTTCACGTCCTGGTTGTTGAAGTACTCGTTGCGGTCCCAGCGCAGGCCGGCGTTGACGGTCAGGCGGGGGGTGGGCCGCCAGCGGTCCTGCAGGTAGAGGGCCAGGGAGCGCCCGCGCCGGGTCAGCTCCGGCTGGCGCTCCTCGAGCCGCTGCCGGTACGGGACCCGCGCGCCGGTCGCGTCGAAGCCGTCGAAGAAGAAGTAGGCGCCGCAGGAGGCCCCGACCGGGGCGCCCCGCACGCCCGGGTCGGGCGAGCAGAACGCGGGGTCGCTCGGCGCGCCGGTCTTGACCATCAGGTCGGAGTAGCGCGTCCGGTCGCCCTCGACGCCCACCTTCAGCTCGTGGTTCCCGGCCAGGCTGGTGAGGAACAGGGTCGACGCGAGCGCCACCTGTGCCCGGGAGCGGTCGGTCAGCCAGTGGAAGAAGTTGTTGTCGTACCAGACGCCGTTGCCCGCGTTGTTGACCCACACCGGCACGTCGAGGTCGACGCCGTCCGGGCCGTACTCGTAGCGGGACCTCGCCAGCCCGGCCGACAGCTCGACGAACCAGTCGTCGCTCAGGAGCCCGCTGGCGACCCCGGACAGCAGGCCGGCGCGGTTGCGCCCGAGGGTCGTCGCCTCGGGCTGGACGTTGGCCTGGCTGTAGGTGTTGGAGGCCCGGTTGGAGTAGTCGGCGTAGGACACGAAGCCGGTCCAGCGCTCCCCGGCCCGGGCCGAGAGCTTGGCGCTCCCCAGCCAGCCGGTCCCGCGCCGCGGGGCCGGCTCCCGCACCTGCGCCAGCACCACCGGGTCGGAGGTCCAGGGGGTGGAGGTCTCGTCGACCCGCGCCAGGTTGACGAAGAACCAGAGCGCGTCCTTTGAGAACGGCCCGCCCAGGGTGGCGCTCCAGGGGGTCGACCGGAACGGCTCGTGATCGGGGTCGTAGTGGTCCCCGGTCTCGGCCAGCTCGGAGGAGTGCCAGCGCAGGTCGAGCGAGCCGTGCAGCTCGTTGCCGCCGGACCTGGTCACCACGCTGATGACCCCTCCGCTCCCCCTCCCGAGCTCCGGCAGCGCGCCCGAGGTCTGCAGGCTCACCTCCTGGACGGCGTCGACGTTGAGGAACTGCCCCTGCATATGGTCGGTCGGGTCCGTGGAGTTGACCCCGTCGACCAGGTAGGCGTTCGCGAACATGCTCCCGCCGAGCACGTCCTGGTACTCCACCCCCTCGGCGAAGACCTGCCCCGAGACCCCCGGCGCCTGCGACAGCACGTTCTGGAAGGTGCGGGAGCGGGCGCCGACCGACAGCTCGCGCAGGTGCTCGGCGGTGAACGGCTGCCCGGTCGCGGTCTGGGTGACGTCCACCAGCGGCGCCGTCGCGGTGACCACCACCTCGGCCCGGAGCGCGGCCAGCCGCATCTCCACCCGCACCTGGCTGTCCTGCGCCAGGTTGACCGTCAGCTCCGGCGTGGCCGTGGACTCGAAGCCCGCGAGGGTGAAGGTGGCGACGTAGCCCGGACCGGGTGGCAGGCCGCGCACGACGAAGCTGCCGTCGGCCCGGGTGAGGGTGCTCCGCGCCCCCAGCAGGACCGGGCCCCGCACCTCGACCGTCACCCCCGGCAGCGGCTCCCCGCCGGGGTCCCGCACCAGGCCGGAGATCGACCCCTCGACCGCGGCCAGGGCCGGCACGGAGAGGGCGAGCAGGACCAGAGTCAGGGTTGCGCGTCGCACCAGGCACCTCCTTGTCGATCGGGCCGCGGCATCGGGCTCGCCACGCCGTCACCTCCCCCTACGGCTGCCACGTCGGCACGGGCTCCCACCCGGGGAAGGGGCCGACCTCGACCTTCCAGCCGCTGTCCGCAGCGGGGTCGCGCACCGCGCGCAGGTTGGTGAGCGACCTCAGCGTGGCGAGCAGCTCGTCGTGCGGCAGGGTGTGCAGGGGCGGCTGCGCGAGGTCCGGCATCGGCCACCGCCGGATCGTCCCGTCCTCGCTGCCGGAGGCGATCCAGCGCCCGTCGGGGGACACGGCGACGCTCATGACCGGTCCACTGTGGCCGTACAGCAGGCGGGGCTCGCCGCCGGCCAGCGCCCCCACCCGCACGACGCCGTTCCGGTCCCCGGTGACGAGGGTGACGCCCGCGGCGTCGAGCGCGAACGACTCGACCAGGTTGCCGTGGGCCGTGATCTCGCGCGTCTCGAGTGTCTCGAGGTCGAAGACCGTGAGCGTGGACACGGCCCCCTCCACGTCCGCCGGGTCGAGGCGCAGGACGGAGCGGGAGTCCGGCGAGGAGACCAGCAGCACGTCGGGCGTGTCCCCCTGGCAGGGTCGCAGGAGGCGGCTCGTGCCGGTGGCGAGGTCCCAGACCAGGAGCCCGGGGGCGCCGTCCGAGAGCAGGGTCCCGTCGCGCAGCCAGATGGGCACGACCCAGCGCTCTCCATTGCATCCGAGCTCCTCGCAACGGCCCTCGCCCGTCGCGTGAGTGTCCAGGGTGCGTTCCTCGCCCGTGGCGAGGTCGAGAACCCGGATCGAGCTCGCAGCGACATTCCCGGGAGACTGGACCTCTGCGGCGAGAAACCTGCCGGTGGGGTCCAGACTGGCAAAGGTCGTTGCGAGCTCCGTCCCCTGTGGGTGGCGCAGCCGGTGGGTCGTGGGCGGCAGGCCGTCGAGGGGGACGACCAGGACCTCGCCCTCGAAGCAGTTGACCAGGACCACGAAGCGACCGCCGGGATCAACCTCCAGCACCGTCGCGATCATGGCGTCCGCCTTCGACCACAGCGCCTGCATCTCTCCCGAGAGCCCGAGAGGCCACCGCCGGAGCACCCCCTCGTTCGACGTCGACAGGAGGTGCCCGTCCCGCGTGAACGCGACGTGGACCAGCGGGGGTTGCTGGCGACCGACGACCTGCGAGCGCGGGCTCGCCAGGTTCCACAGGATCGTGCTCCCTCGGTGGACGCTCGCGAGCCAGCCACCCCCAGGGCTGAACCGGAGGTCGGAGAGACAGAAGCCCTCGGAGCCGAGCAACGGGGCCGGTTCCGCGCTGCGGGGCGCCGCGAGGTCGAAGAGGAACATCGAGCGGCGGGGCATCGCGTTGCCCGGGCCGGTGGCCAGCAGCCTCTGGCGGGGGTCGAGCGCGACTCTGCGGGCGTCCGCCGGGCTCTCGAGCGTGCGCTCGAGGCGGGCCGATCCCACGTCCCAGATGCGCACCTCCCCGTCCATGGCGCTGGTCACCACGCGGTCGGTCCACGGGCTCGACCAGACCCTGGCCTCCCCCTCGTGGGTCCCGACCACCCGAGCCGGGGCCTCCAGCTGGTCGAGCCGCTGCTGGACCAGCCGACCGCCCTACAGCGAGTACAGCCAGGTCCCGGTCGCGTCGACGTCGAAGGCCGCGAGGCCGTGCGGCTGCCAGAGGCCGAGCACGCGCTCGGCCGCCCCGTCGAGCGGGAGCTCGCGCACCAGCCGCGGCCCGTCAGCATGCGGCTGGTCGCTGTCGCTCGCGAACGTCAGCAGGCAGTCGCCGCGCAGGAACGCGGTCGACGCTCCACCATGCCCCAGCGTGCGCTCGAGCTTCCGGTCCGGAAGCAACCAGAGGCGGAAGAGGGTGCGCGGCTCGACGCTCCCATCCTGGGTCACGAGCCCCGTGCTGTCGGACGTGAACCCGACGAAGAGCTCGTTGGACGAGCTGAGCCGGTGTCGCTCCCCGGTGCGGCCCTCGAGGAGCTCGAGACCCGACGGCCCGGCGCGGGCGAGCCAGCTGCCGTCAGGGCTCCAGTCGCAGCTGTAGAGCATCACCTTGTCCACGAAGGCCACCGCCGGCGGCCCCTGCCAGAGGGCCTCGACGGCGAAGCGGCGGGCCGGCTCGTTGTCGGTGCGCTCGAGGCTCGCGATGGCGTAGGCGAGCGCGGCACTCGGGTCGTCGACGAGCCGGAGCCGGCCGAGGGCGAGGAGCTGGGCGGCCTCGCGCTGGCTGCTCTCCACGACGGCGCGGCGCCAGAAGGAGCCGACCACGCCGAGTCCGGCGGCGAGCAGGGCGATGACGGCGGCCACCGCCACCCGCCGCACCCGCCGCCGACGGCCCGCCCGCAGCACCATGGCGCGGGCGAAGGTCTCCTCGGCCGCGGACAGGCCGCCCGGGTAGCGGGCGCGCCAGACCTGGTACTCCTGGAAGGAGGTGCCGGTCCACAGCAGGTCGTCCGGCTGGCCCCTCTCCTCCCACAGGTGCGCCGCCTGGCGGAGCTGGTCGCGCAGCTGTGCCGAGCCCTCGTCCTCGGTCCGCCAGCGGACCAGGCGGGGCCAGGCCTCGAGCAGCGACTCGTGCACCACCTCGACCCGCCGGCCGGCCTTCTGCCCCGGCTCCGTGGCGTGCGCCTCGTACGAGGTCAGCAGCCG
>CAYTJW010000234.1:0-7396 GCA_964438135.1 uncultured Thermoanaerobaculia bacterium | reverse complement strand
GCCGCCGAGCAGGGCCAGGGCGGCGCGGGCCGCGCGGCGCACGGCGTGGGGCATCACGGCGGGCCCCCGTCTCGCCCTGCCGCGAGCGGGCGGGACGGACACCCCGGGCCGCGGGTCACGCCGGCAGCCCCCGTTCGCCTCGCCCGGGGGGCATCAGCTCGCCGCCTTGACCTGGTCCCAGACGCGGGAGTAGAGGGCGTTGCCCTCGCCGAGGTCGGAGATCACCTCGCACCTGGCCCGCAGCGCCGGGTCGAGGAAGATGGCCGGGTTCGAGCGGATCTCCTCCGACAGGAGCGGGTAGCTGGCCGAGTTGGGGCAGAGGTACTGGATGAAGTCGGTGTTCTCGGCCGCCACCTGCGGGTCGTGGAGGAAGTTGACGAAGGCGTGGGCCAGCTCGACCTGGGCGGCGCCGGTGGGGATGACCAGGTCGTCGCAGGCGATCGACGTCCCCTCCCGCGGCACCGCGAAGACGATGTCGTCGTTCTCGGCCTGGACCTGGAAGATGTCGCCCGAGTAGCCGTGGACGAGGACGAACTCGCCCGAGGCGAGGCCGGTCTTGTACTGCTCGTTCTCCAGCTTGGCGAGGTTGCGCTTCCAGCGGATGACCACGTCGCGGGCCTGGTCCAGCTGCGCCGGGTCGGTGGTGTTGAGACTGAAGCCGAGGAACTTGAGCGCCGCCCCGAGGGTCTCGCGCATGTCGTCGAGCATGGTCATGCGACCCGCGAGGTCGGGGCGGTCGAGCATCGCCCAGGTCGGCTCGAAGCCCGCCACCCGGCTCTGCAGGTAGGCGAGGCCGGAGGTGGTCAGCATGTACGGCACGCTGTGGCGCATGTCGCGGTCGAGGGCCACCGCGAGGTAGTCGCGGTCGACGTTGGCCAGGTTCGGCAGCCGGGCGTGGTCGAGCTCGCGCAGCATGCCCTGGCCGTGCATCACGCTCACCATGTAGCTCGAAGGCGTGATGACGTCGTAGCCGCCGGCGCCGGCCTTGAGCTTGGCGAACATGGCCTCGTTGGAGTCGAAGGTGTCGACCACCACCCGGCAGCCGTGCTCGGCCTCGAAGCGCTGCAGCAGCTCGGGCTTGACGTAGTCGGCCCAGGTGTAGAGGTGGAGCACGGTCCTCTCGGCCGACGGCCGGCAACCGGCGGCTGAGAGCAGCGTCGCGGCCGCGGCAGCGACGGCGACCAGGCGGGTTGGTGAGCTCATGTCCGTTCCTCCGTCAGTCTCTGGCTCAACCACACCGCGGCGAAGGTCACGACCAGCAGCAGGGTGGAGAGCGCGTTGATGAGCGGCAACGAGCCGTGCTTGATCATGCCGTAGATGCGAATCGGCAGGGTGGTCGCGCCGGGCCCGGCGACGAAGAAGGTGACGACGAAGTCGTCGATGGAGAGGGTGAAGGCGAGCAGGGCGCCGGCGGCGATGCCGGGCGCCAGCAGCGGCAGCAGCACCTTCCAGGTCACGACCCACCAGCCGGCGCCGAGGTCGCGGGCCGCCTCGACCAGGGACTCGTCGAAGTCCTGCAGGCGGCCGAGCACGACCAGGGCGACGAAGGACACGCAGAAGGTCACGTGGGCGAGGAAGACCGTCAGCAGCCCGAGCTCGACTCCGGTCGCGACGAAGGCGAGCAGGAGGGAGATGCCCATCAGGATCTCGGGCATCACCAGCGGGATGGCGAGCAGGGCCGAGTGGGCCCGTTGCAGGCGGCTGGAGTGGCGGTGCAGGGCGAGGGCGGAGAGGGTGCCGAGCACGGTGGCGACGGCGGTGGCTGAGACCGCGATCAGGAGCGAGTTCTGGAGGGCGTGCCAGATGTCGCGCTCGGCGAGCAGCCGCGCGTACCAGCGCAGCGAGAAGCCGCCCCAGGTCGAGCCGAAGCGGGAGGCGTTGAAGGACCCGATCACCAGCACCAGGATCGGCAGCCAGAAGAAGGTCAGCACCAGCAGGGTGACGACCAGCGGCAGGCGGCTGCGCCTCACCCCTCGCTCCCCGGCAACCGGGCCTTGCCCAGGTCGCGCAGCAGCAGGTGGCCTGCCATCGGCAGCAGCACCGCCAGCGTCAGGAGCGACGACAGCGCCGCGGCGTGGGGCAGGTTGCGGTCGGTGAAGACGCGGCGGGCGATGGTGTTGCCGATCATCTCCGCGTCCGGGCCGCCGACCAAGTCCGGCACGACGAAGGTGCCGAGGGCCGGGATCAGCACCACCAGGATGGCCATGACGAGGCCGCGGCTGACCCCCGGCAGGAAGACCTGGCAGAAGGCCTGGGTGCGGGTCGCGCCGAGGTCCCGCGCCGCCTCCAGGAGCTGGAAGTCGAACTTCTCGGCCGCGGCGTAGAGCGGCAGGATGGCGAACGGCAGGTAGCTGTAGACCATCACCAGCAGCACCGCGCCGGGGGAGTAGAGCAGGATGGCCCGCGGGTCGAGGAGGCCGAGCAGCACCAGCCCCTGCTTGAGCGGGCCGTCGGGGTGGAGGAGGACCTTCCAGGCGAAGACCCGGATCAGGAAGCTGGTCCAGAACGGCACCACCACCGCCAGCAACAGGGCCCGCCGCAGGCGGGGCCGGGCGCGTCCCAGGCAGTAGCCGACGGGCAGGGCGACGGCGACGCAGATCGCGGTGGTGAGGAGGCTGATCCAGGCGGTGCGCCAGACGATCTCCGGGTAGCGCGGGTTGCCCAGGCTGGCGAACGTGGCCAGGGTCCAGCCCCGGCCGACGCCGCCCCAGGGGTCGGCCGGCCGCAGGCTGATTGCGACCACGGTCAAGGTCGGCAGGAGCACGAGGGTGACCAGCCAGACCAGGGACGGCAGGGTCAGGAGCCACTCCGCCAGGCGGCCGCGCCGCGAGGGATGGCCCGCGGCCGCCTCAGCCATCCCCGGCCCCCTCGTCGAGCGCCTCCCCCACCTTCTCCGGCGGCGTGCCCATCATCAGCTCGTCCGACTCGCTGTAGCGCTCGAGCATGAAGCCGTCGTCCGAGTGCCACTGCAGCCAGACGCGGTCGTGCCAGACGAGCGGCTGCTCGTCGAGCAGGTAGCGGCTGTGCTGCTGGACCACCGCCACGCGGTAGTCGTGGGCGCGGACCCAGAAGCGGGTGTGGGAGCCGAGGTAGATGACGTCGTCGACCTCCCCCTCGACCACGTTGTGGCGGTCGGAGGCGGCCGGCCGCTCGCGGGAGAGGTGGATCTTCTCCGGCCGCACCGACAGCGACACGGGGCTGCCGACGCCGAGCTGGCGGTCGTTGAAGCACAGCACGTCGGGGAAGCCGTCGATGCGCAGGCGGCTGTGCTCCGGCCCGACCTCCTCCACCACCACCCCCTCGAAGAAGTTGGTGTCGCCGATGAAGGCGGCGACGAAGCTCGAGCGCGGCGACTCGTAGATCTCGGCCGGGGTGCCGACCTGCTCGACCCGGCCGCGGCTCATGACCGCGATCCGGTCGGACAGGCTCATCGCCTCGCCCTGGTCGTGGGTGACGTAGAGGAAGGTGATGCCGACCTCGTCGTGGATGAGGTCGAGCTCGACCAGCATGCGCTGGCGCAGCTTGAGGTCGAGGGCGGCGAGCGGCTCGTCGAGCAGCAGCACCTGCGGCCGGTTGACCAGGGCGCGAGCCACCGCCACCCGCTGCTTCTGGCCGCCACTGATCTGGTGCGGGCGCTTGCGGGCGTGCTCCTCCATCTGGATCAGCCCGAGCATCCTCTCCACCTCGGCCTCGACCTCGCGCCGCGGCCGGCGCGCCACCCGCAGGCCGAAGGCGATGTTCTCGAACACGTCGAGGTGCGGGAACAGGGCGTAGCTCTGGAAGATGGTGTTGACCCGGCGCCGGTTGGGCGGCAGCTCGGTGATGTCCGCGCCGTCGAGGAGGACGCGGCCGGCGTCGGGCCGCTCGAGGCCGGCCACCATCCGCAGCAGGGTGGTCTTGCCGCAACCGCTCGGGCCGAGCAGGGAGAAGAACTCGCCCTTGCCGACCTCGAGCCGGACGTCGTCGACCGCCCGGACCTGGCCGAAGCTCTTGCTGACCCCGTCGAAGACCAGGAACCCGGCCACCTCGCCCGCCGCGGGGAGAGTAGCACCGCCGCCACGTCGGCGTACCCGTGAGGGCGAGGCCGAACTTGGACCTGGACGTGGTCCTGGACCTGGACCGATGCAGGGCGGCGGCCCGCGTGGAGCGAGCACGACGTGCCGCCGCGAACGTCTGTTGCGAGGCGGCTCGCTCTCCCGCCGACGACCCGGAGTTCCGCGCCCGCCCGTGGTCCAGGTCCAGGTCGAGGTCGAGGTCGAGGTCCAGATCGGGTCGCGAGGAACCGCGTCGGTGCAGGTCGTGGCGGGTCGTCGCTCTCCCGCTACTCCTTCGCCAGGTACTTCCCGAACCAGGCCAGGTCCCACTCCATCTTCGCCAGCCGATGGCGGCGGAGGCGCAGCCCGTGGCCCTCGCCCGGGTAGACCACCAGCTGCGCCGGCACCTCGAGGTAGGTGTGGAGGGCGCGGAAGAGGGCCCGGCTGTGGGCCGGCGGCACCCGCGGGTCGTCGCCGCCGACGTGGACCAGGGTCGGGGTCCTGACCCCGCCGAGGGCGAACACCGGCGACGCCAGCCGGTAGGCGTCCGGGACCTGCCACGGCAGGCCGCGCATGAAGTTGACGACGTGCCCGGGGGTGTCCTCGGTGCCCCACTGGATGACCTGGTCGAGCACGCCGGCGCCGGACGAGGCGGCCCTGAAGCGGTCGCTCGCGGCGATCAGGCAGTTCACCAGGAAGCCGCCGTTGGACCAGCCGACGAGGCCGAGGCGGTCCGGGTCGGCGACGCCGCGGGCGACCATGGCGTCGACCCCGGCGAGGATGTCCGCCACCTCGACCTGGTTCTCGCGGCCGACCAGGTCGGTCATGAAGCGGTCGCCGTAGCCGGTCGAGCCGCGGTAGTTGGGCGACAGCAGGGCGTAGCCCGCCGCCGGCAGCACGCCGCGGCCGTACATCGAGACCTCGAGGGCGACCCGGGTCGCGGAGCTGGGGCCGCCGTGGATCTCGACCACCATCGGCAGGGGCGGGTCACCGGGCCGCCAGGTGGGCGGCAGCTCGAGGACGCCCTCGACCTCGACGCCGTCGGGCGCGGCCCACCGGACGAGCTCGACCTGCGGCAACTGCCACGTGTCGACCTGGGGGTTGAGCCGGGTGAGCCGCCGCGGCTCGGCCCCCGGGGCGACCAGGTAGACGTCGGCCGGGCTGGTGGCGGTGGCCATGGTCACGGCCACGGCGTCGGTGCCGCGGGCCGTCGCCAGGGCCTCGACCACGACCTCGCCGGGCGTCAGCAGCCACGACCCGCGGCCGTCGGCCGCGGCTGGGTCGACGGCCATGACCCGGGCCCGGGCCCGCTGCTCGGCGATCACCAGCACGGTGCCGGCGGCCCCCGAGCAGGCGACGCTCGAGCCCACGACCGAGACCTGGTCGGGCCGCTCGAGACGGGCGACCGTCGTGCCGGGGCCGGAGCCGTGGAGCGCCGCCACGTGGAGCTCGCTCGGGTAGCCGTCGAAGTCGACCGCGAAGAAGAGCCTCCCGCCGTCGGCGGACCAGGCGAGGCCCTCCAGCCAGCCGTACGGGGACGGGTGGTCGCGGCGCCAGCCCGGCCCGGTCACGACCTCGACCGTGCCGGACTCGAGGTCGACGAGGTCGAGCCGCGACCAGCCCTCGTGGCTGACCAGCTCCGCCTCGGGGGTGGTGACCAGGGCGGCGCGGCGGCCGTCCGGGGACGCCGCCAGCGCGCGGATGACCCGCTCGGCCGCGAGCACCCTCCGCTCGCGCCAGCTCTCGAGGTCGAGGGCCCACAGCTCGGACAGCTCCTCGCGGCCCTGGCCGACCTCGAGGTCGGGGAACTCCTCCACCAGCGCCTGCCAGTCGCCGCTGACCACCTCGTGGCCGACGACGTAGACGAGGGTGTCGCCGACCAGGTCAAAGAGCTCCACCCCGCCCTCGACCCGGGTCACGGCGAGGGGCTCGCCGCCGCGCGCCGGAACGCGCCAGACCTGGCTCGAGCCGTCGTGCGGTGGCTTCTCCTCGCCGGCGCGGCGGGCCTTCGCCAGGAAGTAGACGAGCTCGCCGTCGGCGCTCCAGGTCGGGTTGCCGGCGCCGGCGCCGTCGAAGGTCAGCCGCCGGCGCTCGGCCGTCGCCGCGTCGACCACCCACAGGTCGGTCGCGCGGGGCGCGTCCGCCTCGCCCCAGACCGCCTGCGCGTAGGCCACCCGGCCCCCGTCCGGCGCCAGGGCCAGGCCGGTGACGATCGCCTGGCTGAAGAAGTCCTCGGGGACGATGGCGTGGGTGCGCTCGGCGGCGGGGGCGCTCGCCGCGACGAGCGCGAGCAGCAGGGCGACGACGGCACGGGGCATGGTCCGGTCCTCCTCGGCCGGGATTGTCGGCCACGTCGGGGCGGGGGGCAAGGCGGCGGGAGGGCGGGCAAGCCCGAACGGCGTCGGCTGCGGGCACGAGGCGGGAGTGCGGGGGAGATGGGGGCGGTGGGTCGGGCTATACTCCGACCGTGGCGAGGACTCCCCCTGACCGGCAGCCCTGCCCGGAGTGCCGCGGCACACGGTGGGTCGTGGTCGCGCACGAGGGGGTCGAGGTCGCGCGCCCCTGCGCCTGCGCCGAGGCCGCCCGCCGCCGGCGCCTGCTGGAGCGGACGCGGGTGCCGCAGCGCTACCGCCACTGCACCCTGGACAGCTTCGACACCACCTGGAACCCCAAGGACCCGACCCTGGCGCGGGCGCTGCGGGCGGTGCGGGAGTTCGTCGACCTGTGGCCGGCCGTGGACCGGGGCCTGCTGCTGATGGGCAAGGTCGGCACCGGCAAGACCCACCTGGCGGTGGCGGCCCTGCTCTACCTGGTCGAGCACAAGGGCGTGCGCGGCCTGTTCGCCGACTTCACCTCGCTGGTGCTGGAGATGCAGATGGCGTTCGACGACGGCGAGCACCGGCGGGAGCTGCTGCGGCCCCTGGTCGAGGCCGAGCTGCTGGTGCTGGACGAGCTCGGCGCCCGCAAGCCGAGCACGCCGTGGGTGATGGACCTGCTCTACCACCTCGTCAACACGCGCTACGTCGAGCAGCGGGTGACCATCTTCACCACCAACTTCGTGGACGGCGTCAACAGCCTCGCGCCCGCGCCGGGCGAGGCCGAGGGCGGGTCCGCCGCGCCGGTCGACGGCGTGTCGGGGGCGCCGGAGTCCCTGCGCGACCGCGTCTCGACGCGGATCCGCTCCCGCCTGCACGAGATGTGCCGGCCGGTGCAGCTCTACGGCGGGGACTACCGCGAGCGAGCGTGCGCCCGCCTCGGCGAGCGGAGGAGACCGTGAAGCGGGCCTGGCCCCTGGGGCTGGCGCTGGCCTGCGTCGCCGCCTGCGCGGCCGCGCCGCGCCCGCGGGCGGTGACCGCCCCGCC
>CAYTJW010000233.1:4079-7405 GCA_964438135.1 uncultured Thermoanaerobaculia bacterium | reverse complement strand
GACGGCGCCAGGCGCAGGCGGCGGCCGCGGTGGCGAGCGAGGGCCCGCTCGAGGGTCGCGAGTGCCTCGCCCACCTCCCATGTCCGACCGGCCAGCGCCTCCAAGAGGGCCGCCCCGTCGACCTCGGCCACCACCTCGACCCCGGCCAGGTGGCGGTCGAGCAGGTCGAGGTCGGCCACCTCCGGCGTCGGCGCCCGGCCCTCGAGGTAGGCGGCCAGCCCGGGCGAGGCCTCGACCCCCTGCTCGCCCCACTGGCGCAGGCGCTCGCGCACGCCGCTCTGGCCGAAGTAGCCGCGCAGAGCGGCCTCGACCTGGTCGCGCAGCTCGCGCAGGCGGGCGAGCGGCGCCGACACCTGAGCCTGGGCGCCGTCGAAGCCGCACAGGCACAGGGGGTGGAACTCGAGGTCGGGGAGCCGCCGGCAGCGCCGCCCCTCGACCTCCTGCCGCGCCGCCTGCCACTCGTCGAGCGCCCCGCTCAGGCCGAGGTGGCGGCTCCTGGCGAGCGGCGGCGGCTGCCAGGCCAGCGCCGGGTCGCCCTCGACCTCTGCCCACCACGCCTGGTGGCGCTGCCGGTAGGCCTCCCGGTAGAGGGCGTAGACCGTCCGCGCCTCGGCCGCCCAGGCCTCGAGCGCCTCGAGCTCGGCGGTCCCGGGCGGCACCCCCAGGGCCTCGAGGCGGATCGCGAACGAGGGGTCGCCCCAGGCCCGCACCGCCGGCTGCTCGAGCAGGTGGCGGAGGCGTTTGACCTCGGCGAGCAGGCGGCCGAGCCGTTCGGGCAGGTCGGCGAGGGTGGCGCACTCGGCCAGGAACCGCCGCGGCGGGCCGCTCTCGAACAGCAGCTGGGCGACGGCCTCGAGCTCCGGCAGGCCGCGGGTGAGGGCGCCCCAGGCGCTCACCAGCCGACCGACCCGCGCCGCCAGCGGCGAGGTCTCGTCGAGCCGGCGCAGCTCGGCCAGCAGCGGGTGCAGCCGGGCGAGCTCCCGCTCGGCGACCTTCGCCAACTGCTGCACCGCCTGCTTCTGGGCCGTCACCGTCCACTGCCGCGGGCGCTTGACCCGCAGGCCCTCGCACAGCTCCTCGAGCGCCCGCTGCTGCTCGACCGCGAGGCCGCTGGCCGCCACCACCCGGTCGTACTGGATTGGCCGCGGCAGGGTCTCGAAGTGGTCGCGGTAGGAGGCGCGCCCTTTCAGGATGTCGACCTCGCCGTGCAGCAGCAGGAAGACCAGCAGCAGGTCGACCTGGTCCGGCACCAGGCCCCACACTGGCCCGGCCAGGTGCTGGTAGACCACGGACGGCGCCGGCTGGTGCTCCACGAGGGGCATGATCGCCTGCACCAGCTCGTGGCGGTCGAGGTTGGGGACCGCGGTGTAGTACCACCCCTCGCGCCGGAGCAGGCCCAGCGGCACCAGGTAGGCCTCGCGGATCAGCTTGACGTACTCGTCGCCCTCGAACTCGCCCAGGTCGTGCTCGGCCGCGACCCGCATCAGCCTGCGCAGGGCGTCGCGCGGCAGCGGCCCGTGGCCGGGGGCGAAGCGCTCGAACGCCGGGTAGGCGCGGCGCAGCAGCCAGATCGCGCAGGCGTCGAGCCAGTGGGCCAGGGGCGCGGCGGTGTCGAGGCGGACCGACGGCGCCGGCCGCCCGTCCGGGTCGACCATGGTCGCCTCGAGCAGGGCGTTGCTGACCAGGGTCGCGACCAGCTGCCGGCGCTCGGCGAGCCGGCGCTGCGCCAGCGCATGGAGGTCGCGCTGCACCGGCCGGGCGGCGAGCCGCAGCAGCGCCGCCGTCTCCACCAGGTCGGCGGACAGCTCCAGCCGGCGGGGGATGACCGTGGCCATGCCCGCGGCCGGCCCGGTCTCGCCCCACGGCAGGCGCACGACCAGGGCCTGCCCGCCCTGCGGCCCCGGCTCGCCGTTGCCGAGGTAGACGGCGTAGGGCCGCTCGTGACCGTGCCAGCGCACCACCCGCTGCTGCCAGGTGTCGCGGGGCAGGGCGAAGGGGTTGCAGGGGACCTCGGCCAGGAGCGGGACGAGGGTCTCCCACACCGCCTCCGGGGTGGCCGCGGCCAGCTCGGCCTGCTCCCGCTCGAGGGCCCGCTCGAGCTGCGCCGGGCTGTCGTCGCCGAGGTCGAGCGCGAAGCGGCCCCCCGTCTCGCGGACGAAACGCCCGTCGCTCGAGAGCTTGCGCAGCGCCCGCTCGACCACCGCCAGGTTGCGGCGCGGGTCGAGGCTGGTCGCCCGGACCAGCAACCAGGCCGCCGCCTGCTCCGGGGTGAGGTCGGAGCGCCGCGGCGACAGGTGGACCAGCAGCAGCAGCTTGAGCAGCCGCCACGCCAGCGCCTGCTGGGCGGCGGTCGGGAACAGGGTCGCCATGCCCTCGCGGTAGTGGGGCAGCAGCCGCTGGCTGAACGGCTGCAGCTCGGGGTCGAGCTCGAACAGGTCGGCGAAGTGGTCGACGACGACGTCCGGGGTGAGCAGCTCCCCCCACGGCCGGTCGAGGAACGGCTCCACCCCCCGCGCCGGGTCGCCGGCGAGCCGGGTCGAGACCAGCTCGACCACCCCGCGCGCCTGCGAGAAACGGTCGCGGACCTCCTCCAGCAGCTCGAGAGCGGCGGGGTGGACCGGGTAGAGGTCGGCGAGCGCGCCCCAGTCCAGCTCGGCCCCGGGCAGAGCCTGACGGGCGGAAGAGGCCAGCTCCTCGACCGCCTCGGCGTAGCCCGGCCGCTTGTCGAGCACGCTCTCCGCGACCAGGGCGCGGACGTGGTCGCTGGACAGCAGCAGGCGCAGCGGGTAGCGGTCCTTGATCTTGCGGTACAGCCCCGACTCCAGCACGCCGGTGTGCTCGACCGCCTCCTGCAGCGCCGCCACCACCCACAGGCGGTGGCCCTGCGCCCACTCGCCGAGGAACTGGAGGGTGCGCACGTCCTCGGTGAAGGCGGCCCGGCCCGGCTTGGAGCGCAGGAACTCGGACAGCTCGTCCAGCACCAGCACCACGCCCGGCCCGTCCGGCGCGGCCTCGGCCAGGGCGGCCCAGACGGCGCGCCGGTCGCCGCGCGTCGGCGACAGGCGGAGGGCCTCCAGCACGACGCTCTCCAGCGTCGCCTCGGCCGGGTAGTTGAGCAGCGACACCGCCGCCACCCGCGGCGCCGGCCGCCCCGGCAGCAGGGCGCCGCTGGCGAGGCCGCGGGTGAGGTAGGCGAGGAAGTGGGTCTTGCCGGAGCCGTAGGGGCCGACCACGAACGCGCCGCAGCCGGCGGCGCGGCGGAGGGAGTGGGTCAGGGCCCGCAGGTGGGCCTGGAGGTCGGGGGTGAGGTGGAAGCTGGCCTCGAT
>CAYTJW010000233.1:0-4069 GCA_964438135.1 uncultured Thermoanaerobaculia bacterium | reverse complement strand
GGGTCCGGCTCGGCCAGGGGTTCTAGCCGCACCACCGTCGGCCTCAGCCTCACTCCCACCATGTCGCGGATCGAGCTCGGCGACACGGCAGCACTGTACCCCATGTCCGGCACCCCGCCCACGCCGCGGCGCACCACCACCACGTCCCCACCTCTCGTCGCAGCTCGGTCCACGGCGGAGAACGGTCGATGAGGGGTCGGGTGGGAGCGGGCCAGCGACCGGGCGACGCCCAACCCGGCGCTCGCGCGGGCGTGGAGCCACGCAGCGCGTCCCGAGTCGCCACCGGCCCGGGGAAGGCCGGCGACCGCTATCGCCTTGCGGCAAGGTGGTTCAATCGGGTGAAGGCTCTCGCGAGAACCCGCGCGGTCTCGGGGTCGTAGGGGCCCAGGTTCCAGTGCTCCTTGGCGTGGACCGCGACGAACGAAACCGCCCCGCTCCGGGTCGCCTCGAACCGACAAGGACCCGGCATCTCGAAGGTCTGCGACCCGCGAGGCGCGCCGTCGAAGAAGCTCGCCAGCGTCACCACCACGCTGTGCTGCTGAAGAACGAGGGTCGCTGTGGCCGTCCACCCTCCCGGCGGGCTTCGGCGCACGAGCTCAGGGAGGTCGCGCAGCAACGCCTCCAGCTCGGGCACCCCGGCGTCGGGGACGACACTGATGGTGTCGATGTGCGAGAGGGCGAGACCGCAGTCGAGACCGAGCTCGTCCCTGCCGACGAGCCTGCCGGTCCTCGGCTTCACCGGTCCGATGGACTGGCCTCCGCGCAGCTCGACAGTCGCCCCCTGGGTACCGAAGGTTACCCGCCGGATCGAGTCCCAGGGGATCGTCTGGTGAGCCATCCCCCGCTCGAGGATGAGCCCCTCCCTGAAGGCGTGCTCCAACCCGCCGCCACCCCATTCGACGTAGACGATCCCGAACTCCCGGAGATCCGTCCGGACCCCGGTGGAGTCGATGACCGAGAGCCCCAGCCTCGCGTAGGCCTCAGGCTCCGGCACCGGGGTCTTCGCGGGCCCGGGGTCTGGGGCCGACGGCGGGTCGCCCTCGGTCGAGGCCGGCAGGGCGCGGACGAGCTTGGCGCGATAGCTCTCCGCCCCCATCCTGTAGCGCAAGAGCGCCTGGATGTCGCCCATTCTCAGCTTGAGCCCCGGTGAGAGCTGCGTCTCGACGAGGTGGACGGCCAGAAACGGCTTGTGGCTGTCGAGCGCGAAGTTGATCTCGTTGCGAACGTTGCTCGAAGCGATGGCCGACGGCGAGATGAAGACCAGGAACTGGCTCGCCCCCTCCAGCGCGCGCGCGACCTCGTCCGGCCACTCGTTCCCCGGGTCGATTCCCTCGTCATACCACAACCTGAAGCCCTGGCTGTGGAGGAAGCCCAGGTCGGGGAACACGCTGTCGGCGTCCGCGTGCGCATAGCTCACGAAGATGTAGGGTGCACTGCCCGTGTAGGCCGAGACGGGTGCTCTCTCTCCCACGTCAACCATGGCTGGCGAACCTCCGGACCTGATGGCTCGGCGTCGCTGCGATGCCAACTGCGACCCGAAGCCGACCACAGCTTGCTGGAGCGGCGCACGTCCGGGATTCTCCCTCCTGCGATCCACCCAGTCCAGACCCGCCCCCAGGAGCGATCGGAGAACCCGCCCAGCCTCACCGTGAGCCGCGTCAGGCGAATCCGGACCCGGTCCAGGAGCTGCGACGGTGGCTCCGGGACCTCGAACCCCGACGGGGTTGGGGTGCCAGGACGAGGGGGCGCTCGCAGTGCACCAGCTCGGGATCGGCCCGCGCGGACTGTCGCTGCCGGTCGACTTCGAGATCCCCTTCGGTCTCGAGCCCACTGCCGCCGATCCGGATCACCAGACCCTGTGGCGCCTCGAGCTGCGCGTCACCCTCCGGGATCCCCGCCCCCGCCGCCACCGGGGTCGTGCACCACGACGCGGTTCTTGCCGGCCGCCTTGCCGCGGAGGAGGGCGTCGTCAGCGGCGCGGACGGCCTCCTCGAAGCCCTGCCCGGGCTCGAGAACGCTGACGCCGAGGGTCATCCGCACCTCGACCCGGACGCCGTCGCTCGTGACGGGACACTCCCGCAGCCGGCGGCGGACGCTCTCGGCCACGCTGCGCCCGCCCGCCAGGTCGGTCTCGGGCAGGACCACCAGGAACTCCTCGCCCCCCCAGCGGCCGACCAGGTCCTGGCCGCGCAGCTGTAGCCGCAGCGCGGCCGCGACCTCGCGCAGGACCTGGTCGCCGCAGTCGTGCCCGTGGTCGTCGTTGACGGCCTTGAAGTCGTCGATGTCGCCCAGGACCACGGCCAGAGGTCGGCCGGTGGCGGCGCCGCGCTCGACCTCCCGCTCGACCCGCTCGGCCATGCCGCGACGGTTGAGGAGGCCGGTCAGAGGGTCGGTGCGCGACAGCTCCTCGACCTGCCGGTGCGCCACCTGCAGCTCGGCCAGGGCGATCTCGGCCCGGGCCTTCTCGCGCTCGATCACGCGGTTGCTGCGCCGGAACGCCCGCACCGCCGCCATGCCCGCGCCCGTGACCAGCAGCAGGACCGCGGACAGCAGGACGAGCAGGTTGCGCACGCTCCGCTGCCGCGCCAGCTCGACCTCGCCCAGCGCCTGCTCGCTGCGCAGGGCGAGGATCTCGCGCTGCCGGCGCTCGTGGTCGTAGCGCTCCTGCAGCTCGGCCACCCTCTGCGAGCTCTCCCGGGAGAAGATCTCCTCGCTCAGTCGGGCGTGGCGCCGCATGTGCTCGAGGGCCGGCCCGGGCTCCCCTGCCGCCTCCAGCAGGTCCGCGAGGGAGCGGTGGAGCTCCCGCTCGGTGTTGCGATTGCCGCTCTGCTCGGCGCACTCGAGCGCCTCCGCGAAGGCGCGCCGGGCCGCGGCCAGGTCGCCGCGCCGCTGCTGCACCAGGCCGAGGGTGTTGAGGGCCACGGCCAGGCCGCTGGTGTTGCCGGCTCGGCGGTCGGCCGCCACCGCCCGCTCGGCGTAGCCGAGGGAGCGCTCGAGCTGACCCAGGTCGCGGGTGAGCTCGCCGAGGTTGTTGAGGTACTTGCCCAGGTTGTCGTCGTCGCCGCCGGCCGCCTCGACCAGCGCCAGCAGCTCCTCGTAGCAGGCGCCGGCCCGCTCCAGCTCGCCCATGCTCTGGTAGACCAGGGCCAGGTTGTTCAGCGACGCGGGCACGCTCGCGGCGGCGCCGATCTCGCGCTTGACCGCCAGCGCCCGCGAGTGGAAGTCGACCGCGCGCGGGAAGTCGCCCAGCCGCCAGTAGAGGATGCCGAGGTTGTTGTACGAGCCGGCGAGCTGGGCGCGGTCGCCGGTGCGCTCCCGGACCGCCAGCGCCTCGAGGGCGAAGCGGAGGGCCTGCTCGTACTCGCCGCGGTAGCGGTGGGCGAGGCCGATGTCGTCGAGCGCGTTCGCCTCCACGAGCGGCCGCTCGAGGCGCCGCGCCAGCTCCAGCAGCTGCTCGGCGTACGCGATCGCTCGCTCCGGCTGGCTGGCGACGCAGGAGAAGGCCAGGTCGTTGAGCAGCACGGCCCGTTCCTCGTCGCTCGCCCCGGCCAGCCGCCGGTCGAGCGCCTCGACGTCGGGCGGCGGCGCCGACGGCGCGGCGCTCACCAGCACCGCCACCGCCGTCACCCCGGCCAGCAGCGGCAGAATCCGCCGCAGGAGAGCCGAGCCTGCCGCGGGTGCGGCAGTCGAGCAGCCCGAGCGAGGAGGTGGTCGCACGCTGTCGCAGCCAGTCTAGCGGGGCGCGACGCGGCCCGTCCAGGCGTGACCGACCCGACTCCCATCACGATCCCGACCTCGGTCGCCGCGGCGACCACGGCTCCGCGCCGATGGGACCGCTTCCGCCTCGCCGACTCGCCGCTCCCGCCGCCGCTCGGCCGCGAGGTCCTCGCGCCCGACGTGGCAGGCGGGGAAGTCCTTCGTGCCGCTCAGGTTGGCGAGCGCCGACCGCCGCCCGGCGGCGACGATCGCACGCCGGCACCCGCTGCCTGCGCTACCCTGGCCCGGTGGAGGCCGTGGTCGCCGCCCTCCGCCGCAACCTGAGCCGCGCCCTGGCCGCGGGCGAGCTGGA
>CAYTJW010000232.1:0-7465 GCA_964438135.1 uncultured Thermoanaerobaculia bacterium | reverse complement strand
AGGGCCGCCACTGCCCACCCCGCGGTGCGCGCTCCCCGCCCGGCCTCTGCCGCCGTCCTCAGGACCGCCGCCGGGCCTCCGGCAGAGCCCGCGGCGCGGGTCGGGGCACGGCGCCCGACGGGAGCGGTGGCGCCATGTCGAACCTCTTTTCTGTCAGGTCCTTGCGAGGCCATGAAGGAGGTCGACTCCGGGCGTCCATTGTCGCACAGGGGGCGGGCGGCGCAGAAGCTCCGGCTCGAGGTCGAGGAGGAGCGCGGTCGGCCGGCCGTGAGCTCCGGGCCTGGCGCGGGGCTCCGGGGGCGGGTGCGCTCGACGGCCACCCACCCGGCAGGCGCGGCAGACCCCGAGGACGCGACCCGTGGCACGGGCTCGGCCGCCCGTCGGCCCACCCGGCTCCCCACCGCGGTATCATGGCCTCGAGGCAGAGCAATGTTGGCCGGCATCAGGGTGGTGGTGGCCGAGGACGACGCGAGCAGCGCCGAGCTGGCCGAGGCGGTGCTGGAGGACATGGGCTGCACGGTCCTGAAGGTGGTGGGCTCGGGCGCCGAGGCGGTGCAGGCGGTGCTCGAGCTCCAGCCCGACCTGGTCCTCATGGACCTCGCCATGCCGGGCATGGACGGCACCGAGGCGACCCGCCTCATCCAGCAGCAGCACCCGACGCCGGTGGTCGCGCTGACCGCCTTCGAGACCCGCGAGTGGGTGGAGCGGGCCAGCTCCGCCGGGGTCGGCGCCTACCTGGTCAAGCCGCTCAGGGCGCGCGAGCTGGAGCGGGCGGTGGCGGTGGCCATGGCCCGCTTCGCCGACATGCAGGAGCTGCAGCGCCTGATCGCCGAGCTCAAGCGGGCCGAGGCCGAGCGGCGCGAGCTCGAGGCCCAGGTCCGGCAGATGCACAAGCTGGAGAGCCTGGCCGTGCTCGCCGGCGGGGTGGCGCACGACTTCAACAACCTGCTCATGAGCCTGCTCGGCAACCTCGAGCTGGCGACGATGCGGGTCTCGTCCGACGCGCCGGTGCGCAAGTACCTCGACCGCATCGGTGAGGCGGCGCGCCGCGCCGCCGAGCTGTCGCGGCAGATGCTGGCCTACTCGGGCCGGGGCCACATGATGGTGGAGGATGTCGACCTGTCGGCGGTGGTCGAGGCCTGCGAGGCGGCGCTGCGGGCGACCGTGCCGGCGCCCGTCACCCTGAGCCTCGAGCTCGGCCGCGGCCTGCCCCGGGTGCGGGCCGACGCGGGCGAGCTCCGGCAGCTGCTGGGCAACCTGGTCTCGAACGGCGTCGAGGCGATCGGCGACGCGTCGGGCGCCGTCGTCATCCGCACCGCCGCCGCGCCCTCGAGCCGCGACGAGCTGCGGCGAACCCTGGTCGACGACCAGTTGCCGGCCGGGGAGTACGTCAGCCTGGAGGTGGTCGACTCCGGCGCCGGCATGGACGCGGAGACCCAGGCCAGGATCTTCGACCCGTTCTTCTCCACCAAGTTCACGGGTCGCGGTCTCGGTCTGGCCGTCGTGCTCGGCATCGTCCGCGGCCACCGCGGTGCGATCCGGGTGACGAGCGGCCTCGGCCGCGGCACCACGGTCACGGTGTTGCTGCCGTCGGTTGCGGTTCCCTTGGACGAGCCCGCGCCCTGAGGGTCCGGCCCTCTCTCTCAGTCGCCCCCGGCCCCCGCCCCACCCTCGCCCGGCACCCCGATCAGGTAGGTGGCGCGGGAGGCGCCGACCGCGCCGACCTGGCCGACCTGCCAGCGGTAGCCGGGGTCGTCGAGGCCGCGGGCGAGGTCCGCGAGCTCCGCTGGCGTGTAGCTGCGCAGCACCGACACGAGGCCGTCGACGGGCAGGTAGAGCGGCACCACCGGCAGCAGGTAGGTCCACAGCAGGCGCCGCCAGGAGAAGGGGCGGATGAGCGGGGTCGCCAGCCAGATCAGGGCCGGGGTGACGAGCAGCGGCAGCGCCCACAGCAGCGGCCGGCGCTCGGTGTACTCGAGCACGGCCACCCCGCGGCGGGCGCGAACGGCGTCCTCGAGGATCGCCCGCGCCGCGGCGGGTGAGAAGTGGTGGAAGGAGCCGAGCAGGGTGCGGAAGCCGTCCAGCGCCTCCGGCACGGCGGTGGCGTCGACCGCGTCCGGGACCGCCTCGACCTCGCCCGGGAAGCGCGCGGCGGCGGCGGCGAAGGCGGCCCGGTTGGGGTACTTGTCGGTCAGCGTCACCCGCAGGGGGGCGCCCAGGGCGCGGTCGAGGGCGGGCTTCAAGGCCAGGATCGGCCCGGCGCCGCCCGAGCAGAGGTCGAGGACCCCCGTCGCGCCCGAGAGGCGCAGCGCCTCGGCGAGCACCGGCACGGCGTGCCGGTAGGGCCGGAAGGCGCTGGCGTACCAGGACATGAAGTCAGTGCCCAGGTCCCGCCACACGGCCGGGAAGCCGGGGAGGTCGTGCAGCTCGACTACCTGTAGTCGCCGCATCGCGGGGAGTCTACACGCCCAGTCGCCGCTGGCGCCGCCAGCGCCCATGGTGCAGCCGGTACGCCGACGCTGGCTATCCCTCGCTCGACTGCCCTCTCGCACCCTGGCGCTCCACCACCACGAAGGTCGGCGACAGCACGCCGACCCCGCGGCGAATGGTGCGCTTGACGACTGCGTACGGGAAGAAGCCGAGGATCTCCGCGCGAGGGAAGAGCGCCCGGATGTCCCGGGCGCCGAAGAAGTGCCTGTGGCCGGGGTTCTGCACCCTCCGCGGGGTCAGCCCCACGAGGCTCATCACGGACTGGAACCAGACCCCGGTGTTCGGGGTCGTCAGGACGAGCAGGCCACCCGGCTTCGACACCCGGCGGAGCTCTGCCACGACCTGGGGCGGATCCAGCAAGTGCTCGAGCACCTCGCTGCACCACACCACGTCGAACGTGTCTGACGAGAACGGCAGCCGCTCGTCGACGTCGACGATCTGCGCATGCCGGTAGGTGCTCTCGATGTCGATCGACGTCACCCGATAGCCCTGTTGCCTGAACTGCTCGCTCTGATGGCCTTCGCGGCAGCCCACATCCAGCAGCAGCTTCCCTTCGCCGGGCGCGACGTGAGCAAGGGCAATCAGCTTGCCCTGGGTCGTGAAACGCCTCCCTCCCTGGCCGACATCCACGGGCAGTGACTTCAGCAGCTCCAGCAGCCTAGCCATGCAGCTCATGCGGCTTCCTCACCCCGCGGTCGCACCGACCCATGCTCTCTTAGTAGCTCTTCACCATCGAATCCGCAACCCCAGGTGCCACCCCAGGTGCCAGGTTCGTGTCTGTTGGAATGCGGTCCATCCACTCCCAGCCCGACGCCGGCACGTCGACGGTCTGCGGCGAGCCGACCGCCGCGCCGGCGGGGTCACCGCACCGAGCTACTGCACGACGATCGGCACCGTGGTCGGGTCGCCGGAGGAGTTGTCGACCACCGAGCCGTAGCCCCACACCTCGCAGCCCGCGGTCAGCACCTCGACCGTGGCGTAGGCGTCGTCGCGGGTGCCGGCGCCGGCGGCGGTGAAGATGTCGTTGTCCTGCTTCCAGCCGCCCGCCGGCACGTCGACGGTGCGCGGCGAGCCGACCGCCGCGCCGGCGGCGTCGCGCAGGGTCACCCGCACCTGGCAGGTGGCGGTGCCGAGGTTGACGAAGCCGACGTTGGTGCGGAAGTCGCCGTTCTTGGCCAGCATGGTGATGACGCCGGTCGTGCCGGGGGTGAGGGCGTCGGCCTCCTCGACCCCGGGCAGGAACTGGCCGTAGGTGCCGGCCGCGCCCTGGTTGTAGGTCCGGGCCGTGACGACCAGGGGCTGGGTGGAGCTGACCTTGACCGCGCCCGAGGAGCTCGCCGTGACGCCGAACAGGTCGACCGCCACGTCGTCCCAGGCGCGCAGCTGGCCGTTCGCCAGGGTGATGGTCTGCGCCAGGCTCTTGGAGGCGCGGACGTAGTCGAGGGTGACCTGGGCCGAGGCACCGGAGCGGTTGAGGAGCGACAGCTTGGAACGCCAGTTGGTGCCGGCCGCGCCCGGGGCGTGGGCGATGCCGCCGACGACGTAGACGTGGTCGCCGACCGGCCCGCCGCCGCAGGCCTGGCAGGTGCCGGCGAGCGCCGGGGTGGTGAGCAGCTGCCAGTCGAGCAGGGCGCCGGTGTCGCCGCCGGAGGCGTCGCGCACGCTCAGGGTCCAGGTGCCGGCCGCGTTCTGGCCGGTGAAGGCCGACAGGGCCTCGGTCGGCCGGGCCGAGCCGGAGTACCACGGGGTGGTGCCCTCGCAGTGGTTCTCGAGGGTGGTCGAGGCGGCGTCGTCGAAGGTGACGTCCATGTTGTCGTCGGAGCAGCCGAAGCCGGCGCCGGAGTAGCCGGGCCGGTCGAGCAGGGTGACGGTGGTGCCGGCCGGGCTGGTCAGCTCCACCACCAGGTCGCCGACCCAGCTGTGCTCGATCTCGACCCCGACGTTGACGTCGGAGAGGGTCACGCTCTGGCCCACGACCAGGCTCGAGGTGGCGGTGCCGTTGTCGACCAGCGTCATCGGCACGTCCGGCTCGAGGGTGGCGCCGACCTCGCCGGTGATGGCGAAGGCGTAGGGCCCGCCCTCGTTGGCGCTGACCTGAAGCTGCAGGCTGACGGCGGTGCCGCAGGCCACGCCGGAGCCGACCTGGACGGTGAAGTGGGGCGAGTTGGAGGGGGTGGCGACGCCCGAGCTCAGGTTGGGCCAGGTGGCGGAGCCGTCGGTCACGGTCACGCCCGAGGTCTGGCTCGTGAGGGTGCCCTGGACGCCGGTGAAGCTGCCGCTCGCGGACAGGGAGACCTGGAGCTGCACCGTCTCGCCCGGCTCCCAGACGCCGTTGTCGTTGCCCTGGCCGGAGGAGCACGAGTCGGTGCTCGTGGCGCTCGAGACGCGGATCGTGCCCGGCCCGCCGCCCGGGTCGGAGCCGGCGGCGAAGCGGGTGCCCGTGTTGCCGGGGTCGAGCCAGTCCTTGAGGCGGCTGTCGGGGGAGGCGCCGTCCCAGGACGCCGCCAGCCGGCCGTAGCAGTCGTAGGTGATGCTGCTGCAGGACGCCTGGCCGCCGTGGAGGTGGCCGACGACGAGGTGGGTGGCCGGGTCCCACAGCCCGGACCCGGACGAGCCGCCCTCGGTCGTCCCCAGCTCGTACTCGGAGATGTACCAGTGCGACCCGCTCGGGCCCCAGTCGGAGCAGGTGCCGCCGGTGGAGATGGGGTCGTCGTTGAAGGTGATCGACTTCTCGCCGCCGCTCGGGTGGTGGATGCCGACGGTGGCCTGGGGCACGGTGGCGCTGCGGGCGTCGAAGCCGGAGAAGTAGACCTCGGACGACGGGTCCGGGTCCTCGTCGAGCTGCCACAGGCACATGTCGTTGCCCTCGTGGCCGGCGCGCAGCGTGGCGCCGCTCTGGTTGTCGGCCAGCGAGCCGCCGTCGCGCCGGCCGCAGGTCGGCGACTCGTAGTTCCAGTAGGCGACGATCGACGAGCCGTTGTAGGCGTGGCACTCGCAGTGGTAGGCGGTCAGGAACAGGGGCGTGAAGTCGCCGGCGGTGTTCATGACCAGGCTGCCGGTGCACCAGTACTGGCCGGCGATGCCGTAGCCGGCGACGCTGCGGATCTCGTCCCGCCAGTCGTCGCCCTCGGGGCAGATTACGTCGACGTTGCACGAGCCCTGGTCGCCCTTGGCCGTCTCGAGCCCGAACAGGTCGCGGTAGCCGCGGCCGACCCGGCCGAGCGCCAGCTCCGAGGCGGGTTCGGCGCCGGCCGGCTCGAAGAGCTCGACTACCGCCCGCTCGCCCGGCACGACCGGGGTCCAGAGCTGGCCGTCGGCGGCGGCGTCGGCTGACGTGTACGGCCCCTGGAAGTAGTCCCGCTCCTCGCTCCAGACGTGGAGCGTGGCGCCGGGCGCGAGGGCGAAGCGGGCGAAGCCGAAGTTGAGGTCGGTCGCGCCGGGGGCGTGGACCCTGAGCCGCCAGACGCGGGCGCCGTCGGCGAGGGGCTCCCAGGTGCCGGCGGTGGCGAGCGAGAGGTCGAGGTCCACGGCCGAGGCGAAGCGCAGCGGCTTGGGGCCGCCCAGCGCCTTGGCCGCCTCGTCCTCGGCCAGGAGGGCCTCCCGGTCGACCGGCTCGAGCTCGAGCACCGCCACCTCGTCGAGGGGCGCCAGCGCCCCGGTCGCGCTCGCCGGTGGCGCCCCGGTGCGGGCCAGGGCGGGGGCCGGCGCCAGGCACAGCAGGGTGACGGCGGCGAGCGACAGGGCCCAACGGGCAACGGCGGACGACGGCATCGGACCTCCCCGGCCCCCCCGCGCCGCGCGCGGCCGGCGGGGCGAGCCTCCGGGGATTGTAACCCGCGGCGCGGAGCCGGCCATGCCCGGGGGCCGCCGCCCCGTCGGCGTGGTATGATCGCAGCAACTGAAGCGGTGCCGAGAGCCGCACCACCGACTCGAAGCGTGGACGGAGACAGGACGAGCCCCGAGTGTCGCGAGCGCCGCGCGGCGGCACGCCGCCGGCGCCGGCTCGAGAAGCGGAGGTCGGACATGCGTCCTCGTCGTGGTCACACGGCCCTGGTCCCTGGTGTGCTCGTCGCGTCCGTGGTCCTGGTCGTCTCGTGGGCCGCGCCGGCTCGGGCCTCGGAGCTGAGCTTCGAGCAGCGCCTGGCCGGGCGACGGGCGGTGGAGGAGGTCTACCACCGGCTGCGCTCCGGCGCGGCCGGCGACGTTCCGGCCAGGCCCCTGGCCGAGGCCCTGCCCGAGGAGGTGCTCACGCGGCGGGTCGAGGACTCGCTCCGCCTGTCGAGCGCGCTCGAGCTCTTCTGGGGCCGGCCGATCACCGACGCCGACCTCCAGGCCGAGCTCGACCGGATGGTGCGGGAGACCGCCCGGCCGGAGGCGCTCGAGGAGCTGTTCGCGGCCCTCGACCACGACCCGGTGCTGGTGGCCGAGTGCCTGGCCCGGCCGCTCCTGGCGCAGCGCCTCGCGCGCGAGCTGTACGCGTTCGACGAGCGCCTGCACGGCGAGCTGCGGCGGCGGGCCGCGGCCGAGGCGGCCGAGGCCGTGCGGCCGGACGACCTGCGCTCCCTCTCGGGCGAGCTGCTCGAGCGGGTCTGGCTGGAGCGGGGCGAGGGCGAGCTCAAGGGGGACCTGCTCCGCGGCCCGGATGGCGAGCGGGCGACCGTCCTCTACCCCGGCGAGCTCGCCGGGCTGGCCGAGGGGCTCGACCGCGGCTTCGGCGGCAGGGCCGAGGCGGGCCGGGTCGGGCCGCTCGAGGAGAACGACGAGGCGTTCTGGGTGACCGCCGTGCTCGACCGGGGGGAGCGGTGCCTCCGCCTCCTCACCGTGACGTGGCGCAAGCGGGGCTTCGACGACTGGTGGGCCGAGGTGCGGGGCGAGCTCCCGGCCGCGGCGCCGGCCGCCAGCTCGGCCCTGGTCCTCGGCGCGCCCGGCGCCTCGTCCCGCGCTGCCGACGGCTGGACCGCGGTCAGCTCGACCG
>CAYTJW010000231.1:0-7499 GCA_964438135.1 uncultured Thermoanaerobaculia bacterium | reverse complement strand
CCCTCGAACCCTCGCACGTCCCCGGCTGTCGGCGGGTCCATCCGGTCCCCCATGCGGGCGGGCTCGACCCGCGCGCTGCCCCCATTGTGGCACGCCGCGCGGAGCGGAGCCAGCTACGTGCGGTGTGGCATGCGCGCCTCGGTGAGGAGGTGCTCGGCGTCGGGCCGGGGGCGGTTGGCGGCGACGTCCCAGTACGGGGAGAGGCGGCGGAGGTTGGCGACCACCTCGGGGAAGACCTCCAGCACCCGGTCGACGTCTGCGTCGGTGGTGTAGCGGGAGAGCGAGAAGCGGACCGAGCCGTGAATGGCGGTGAAGGGCACCCTCATCGCCCGCAGGACGTGCGACGGCTCGAGCGAGCCGGAGGTGCAGGCCGAGCCGGAGGAGGCGCAGACGCCGTGGCTCGACAGCTGGTAGAGGATGCCCTCGCCCTCGATGAAGTGGCAGGAGAGGTTGAGGGTGTTGTCGAGCCGCGGCGCACCGCCGCCGTTGACCTCGACGAACGGGATGCGGGCGAGCAGCTCCCGCTCGAGCCGGTCGCGCAGGCGGCGGACGCGGGCCTCGTCGTCGGCGAGGCGCTCGGTGGCCAGCTCGAGGGCGCGGGCGAGGCCGACGACGTAGGCCACGTTTTCGGTGCCGGCGCGGCGGTTGCCTTCCTGGTGGCCGCCGAGCAGGAAGGGGCGACAGGGGGTGCCGCGGCGGACGAACAGGGCGCCGACCCCCTTCGGGGCGTGGAGCTTGTGGCCGGAGAGGGAGAGCAAGTCGACGTGGCGGAGGTCGCCCGTGAGGTCGAGGGGGAGCTTGCCCGCGGTCTGGGTGGCGTCGGTGTGGAAGACGACCGCCGGGTCGGTCTCCTTGGTCAGGCGGGCCAGGCTCTCGACCGGGAACAGCACGCCGGTCTCGTTGTTGGCGTGCATCACCGACACCAGCAGGGTGTCCGGCCTGAGGGCGCGGACCAGGTCGGCCGGGTCGAGGCGGCCGCTCGAGTCGACCGGCAGGAAGCTGACCTCGAGGCCGCGCCGCGCGAGCTCCTGGCAGACGTTGAGCACGGCCGGGTGCTCGACCGAGGTGGTGATGACGTGGCGGCGGTCGCGGGCGGCGGCGACGACCCCGAAGATGGCGGCGTTGTTGCTCTCGGTGGCGCAGGAGGTGAACAGGACCTCGTCCGGTCGCACCCCGCCGAGCGCCCGGGCGACGGCGCGGCGGGCGCCGGTGACGGCGTCGGCCGGGCCGCGGGCCGCCTCGTACATCGAGCTGGGGTTGAAGTACTGCCCGGTCAGGAAGGGCAGGATCGCCTCCAGCACCTCGGGCGCGACCGCGGTGGTGGCGTTGTTGTCGAGGTAGGTGATGGTCATGGCCGTCCTCCACTTCGGTTCTCTGCCGCGCTCATCCCGTACCCGTACCCGTACCCGTACCCGTGCCCGCCCTGCGCGTGGCGGCGGTGACCGGCGCGCGTCAGTCGAGCGGGAAGCGGCTCGAGAGGGCACCGGCACCCGCCGCATCGGGTACGGGCACGGGTACGGGTACGGGTACGGGTACGGAAGGGCAGAGTGCCCGGCTCCCGGGAGATCGGGTTCTGCGGCAGGCCCTCGGGTGCCATGGCGCCGGGCTCACACCTCGATCACCCGGATGCGCTGGTCGACGCGCTCCTTGAGGGCGTGCTCGACCATCATCTTCAGGGTCCGCGTGGCACCGGCGCAGGCGGCGCAGGCGCCCAGCAGTCGGCAGTAGACCAGGGTGCCCTTGATGTCCACGATCTCCAGGTCGCCCCCGTCCCGCGCCAGCTGGGGGCGGAGGTACTCCTCGACCACCTGCTCGACCAGCTTGGCGAACTTGAAGGGCGACATCTCCGGCCGCTCGGGCGGCGCCTCGACCCGCGGCGTCGGCAGCACCGGCAGCTCGACGAAGGCCGCCGGCCGCCGCCCCCAGGTGTCGTCGAGCAGGTCCTGCAGGCCGCCCGGGGCGTGGTGGCACGACATGCACGCGCCGCCGGCCTTGACGGCGTTGGTGATGTCGCTGATGGTGCGCAGGTTGAGCTCCACGATCTTGCGCCGGAGGTAGGGCTCGGTGAGGCCGAAGCAGGTGCAGACCACCCGCCCCTCCTCCTGCTCCTCGCGGCGGATGTCGACCCCCAGCCGGGCCAGGTCGACTCCCCGCTTCTTCGCCCAGTCGAAGACCGCCGCCTCGAGCGCCTCGGCGCCCATGACCGAGCAGTGGATCTTCTGCTCCGGCAGGCCGCCGAGGTAGCGGACGATGTCCTGGTTGGTGATCTCGAGGGCCCCGATCGGGGTGTAGCCGCCCTCCTCGATGATGGCGCACAGCGCCTCGGAGGCGGCGATGGCCGAGGTGCAGCCGAAGGTGAGGTAGCGGGCCTCGCGGATGCGGTCCTGGGTCGGGTCGGTGGGGTGGCGCTCGACCCGGAAGGTGAAGCGGAGCGCGTCGCCGCAGGCGATCGACCCGTGCTCGCCGAGCCCGTCCGGGTCCGCGACCTCACCCATGTGGGTGCCTGGCTCGCCCCGCACCGCCGCCATGAACAGGTCGGTGGTCTTCTTCGAGTAGCTCCACGTCATCGTCGTGCTCCAGTCGGCGGGGGGTCGAGCTCCCGTCGCCCCGGCTCCCCGGGCCCCGCATGATAGCCGATGCCGCGGGTCGGGGCGCCTGGCTCCGCGCCTGCCGTCAGCCCCCGGGTTCGGCGCCGCTGGCGGCGGCCAGGCGCAGCAGCTCGTCGGTCATGCGCAGGGTCAGGCCCCAGAGGGTGCTGCCCTGGTAGCGGTAGCAGGGCAGGGTGACGGGCGAGCCGGCGATGGACCAGCGCATGGCGGCGCGGTTCGCGGGGTCGGCAAGGAACGGCAGGGGCACCCAGACCACGGCCTGGACCTCCGGGCCGAGGCGGGGCTCGCACGGCTCGACCAGGGCGAACACGAACGGCTGGATGACCAGCCCGGAGGGGCTGCCGTCGGCGATCGCCGGCACGGCGCTGAGGCGACCGACCGGCTCGGCCGCGGTGGTCAGGTCGATGCCGACCTCCTCCCGGGTCTCGCGGATCGCCGCGTTGAGGGGGGTCGCGTCACTGGCCTCGACCCGACCGCCGGGGAACGCCATGTGCCCGGACCAGGGGTCGCGCGGGTCGTCGGCGCGGTGGATGAGGAGCATTTCGACGGCGGTCGGGGTCTCGCGGACCACGGCGGCGACGGCGGCGCCACCGCCCACCGCCGGCTCGGCCGGGTGGTGCGCGGCCAGCGCGGTGCGCAGGCGGTCGAGGGTCAGCCAGGGGACCGGCGGTGCCACGCCGGGGTGAACACCGCCGGAGCCGCGCCTCTTCCTGCCGGCCGACGGGCCGCGACCACCTCCCCACCCGGCCGGTCTCGGGGGAGCCGTTGCGGCGACCTCAGCTCAAGGGGCGGCCGTGGCCCGCGGCCGCCGGGTCCAGGCCCAGCTCGACGGCCAGCTGGCGGAGCTCGGCCCGCTCCTCGGCGGAGACGGCGCCGTCGGCGGCGGCCACCTCCAGCAGGTCGGCGAGCAGGCGCATGCGCTCGTCGAGGCCGGCCCCGAGGCGGAGCTCGCGGCTCAGGCGGTAGGAGCCCGAGCAGTCGCCGGTCAGGCACCGGCAGGCCGCGAGCTCGACCAGGAGAACCGCCAGCTCGAGCGGCAGGTCGGCGGTGCGAGCCACGACCTCCTCCATGGTCGCCCGCTCGGCCTCGGTCACCTCGCGGTCGGAGCAGGCAACCCGGGCCAGGGCGGTGGCGACCGCCTCCAGCCGACGGCTGAAGGCGGGGTCGAGAGCGTGGAGACGGCGGACCGCGTCGCGCACCGGCGTTGCCGGGTCGCCGGATCGGGCGGGTACCGCACCGCCTGGCAGCGGGCTGGGTTGCATCGGTCGTCTCCTCCAGACCCCAGGTACGCACAACCGGCCTGGCGGGTTTGGGTGGGGGGGGCTGCCCGGCGCCCCGTCGGAGGTGGCTGCCGCTGGCAGGGCGAGGCGGCCCTGGCCGAGGTCCAGGACCAGGTCGAGGTCCAGGACGGGGGGCGAGGGGGCGTGTCACGCCGGGCGGGCGGGGGAGCTGACTGCTGATCGCTGGAAGCTGACCGCCGTCCCGGTCCACGTCCAGGTCCACGTTGGGCCGTGAGCAGCCGCTGCGATGCGCGCCTCGACCGGCCGGGAGGGCGCCGCTAGGTCCTTGAGGGAACGAGATCTTCACGGATGAGTCAAGTTCCAGGGGACCGGGAGCTCCTCCCTTCGTACCCGTACCCGTTCCCGTACCCGTACCCGACGGGGCGGGAGGGTGCTGCGGAGGAGAGCGCCTGGCGCCTCGGCGCCGACCGGCGCATGCCGTGACACTCGGGCACCCGCGACCAGGGACATCGGGTACGGGTACGGGAACGGGTACGGGTACGGTAGAACACGCCTCGACCGGCCGGGAGGATGCCGCTAGAATCACCCGGGACGCGCGGAGGCGGGTGGTGAAGAAGGTCCTCGGGTTGCTGCTGTTCGTGGTCGCGCTGGCGGTGGGGGCGAACATCCTCTTCAAGGGCGGCCTGCCGCTCCGGCAGTCGCTGTCGGCCGAGGAGCAGCAGCTGGCCGAGCTCCGCACCCGGCTGCGGTCGGCGCAGAGCGAGTACCGGCAGGCGGGCCGGGCGGCCGGGCTGTCCGGCGTCGACACCAGCGCCCAGGCCGAGGCGGCGCTGCGGCAGGTGGAGCGGGTCGAGGAGGACCTGGCACGGCTGCGGGCCGGGCTCACCTCCGACGTCGCCCGCCAGGCGGCGCAGAAGCTGGCGGAAGAGATCGCCGACTTCAAGGGCGAGCTGCGTTAGCCCGGGCTCAGAGGAGGAACGGTGGCCAACGCGACCGAGATCCGACGGGGAGCGATTCTCGACCTCGACGGCGCCCCCTGGCTGGTGACCGACGTCAGCGTCCAGACGCCCTCGGCGCGGGGAGCCAGCCTGCTGGTCAAGGCCAGGGTGCGCAACCTCGCCAGCGGCCAGGTCCTGGTCAGGACCTTCCGCGGCGGCGACGCGGTCGAGATCGCCGACTGCGAGAAGCGGGCGGTCCAGTTCCTCTACCGCCAGGACGACGAGTTCGTGTTCATGGACAGCTCGAGCTTCGAGCAGGTGTCCCTGCCGGTCGAGGTCGTCGGCGACGCCGCCGGCTACCTGGTCGACGGCCTCGACCTGCGCTCGCTGGTCTACAACGGCCGGGTGCTGAGCGTCGAGCTGCCGGTCACGGTCGACCTCGAGGTGGTCGACACCCCGCCGGTCGTGCGCGGCGCCACCGCCACCGCCCAGCTCAAACCGGCCACCCTGTCGACCGGCGTGGTGGTGCAGGTGCCGCCCTACATCTCGCCCGGCGAGCGCGTCCGCGTCGACACCCGCGACGGCCACTTCGTCGAGCGGGTCAAGGGCTGAGGGCTCTCACCCCTCGACCCTCACCCGCTTCGCCAGCAGCCGGTCGAGGCGGGGGTCGTAGACCGTCACCAGCAGGTCGCTCGCGCCGCGCCGCAGCCGGACCGTGGTGCGGTAGGTGGCGAAGCCCCCGGGCGCGGGCGGACGGGGGCTGGTGAAGACCACCGGCACGACCGGGATGGCGGACGGCCGCCCCCACTCGTCGAGGGCGGCGGCCCGCAGCTCGAGCTCGATGCGGAAGCCGTCCGCGGCCTCCAGGGCCGTCACCTCGTCGGTGGGGATGGTGATCGTCAGCGGGACCAGGACCGTGCGGCGCTCGCCGCGGGCGGTCGCCCCGACCTCCACCTTGAGGCTCGCGTCGCCCTCGGCGCCGCCGGCGAGGAGGGCGCTCTCCACCCGCATGCTGGTCATGGTGGCGGGCGAGAAGTCGACGTAGCTGCGCCGCGCCCGCACCTCGAGGCCCGGCTCGACCACCTCGACGCGGACCTCGTGGCGGGCGTCGTCGCCCTTCACGGGCGGGCTGAAGCCCAACCAGTAGAAGGTCCGGGTGTCGTCCGCCATGCGCGCGAGGGGGGCGTTGACCATGGCCACGCCGCCGGTCTCGGCGGCCAGGTGCTGCAGGGCGTACTGGTCCTCGAGCTCGCGCTGGTCCTCCCGCACCGGCGGCGCCTCGACCTGCAGCGACTGGGTGTCGGACGGGTGCAGGTGCCGTTCCTCCGAGGTCGGGGGCTCGCCGCCGGGGGTGTCGCCGCCGCCGGGGGTGCCGCCGCCGCCGGGGAAGCGGAGCCGCAGCGCCGTCGCCGCGTCGAGGTCGAAGCCGCGCTCCGAGGACTCGTCCCCCCAGCGTCCCTGGAGGCCGGGCACGTCCAGCGGGTAGAGGGTGTAGCCGAGCAGGTTGGCGGTGTCGGTGAGCGGCCGGAAGAGCTCCGGGCCGCCGCCCAGGTTGCGCCGCTCGGCGTAGCGGTAGTCGGAGGCGGGCAGCAGGTAGGAGGGGTCCATCGGCCAGCCGCCCGAGAGCAGGATCATGACCTTGCGGCCTTCCGGCGGCCGCACGGCCCTGAGCGCCGAGGTGGCGGCGGCCACCGCCGCCTGGGTCTGCTCCTTCAGCCGTCGCACGTAGTTCCGCAGCTCGACGTCGGTCCCGGTGTCCTGGACCTCGAAGCGCCGCAGGTAGCCGCCGGCGGGGCGCTCGGCGGCGTCCCCGACCACCGCCAGCAGGGTGTCGCGGGAGACCGTCCAGTCGGCCAGCTTGGTGAGGCCGTTGCCGTCCCAGGCCACCACCGCCATGCTGTCCCGCGGCCCCAAGCTCCCGACCAGCTCGGCGACGCTCGAGAGGCTGCGGTTGCGGTCCGACTGGAGGGGGAAGTACTCGTCGACGAAGACCAGGTAGCTGGTCGCCATCGCCGCGGTCGGGCCCTGGCCGGACAGGGCCGGCGGCGGCACGGCGCCCTGACCGGCGCCCGCGGCCGGCGCCAGCGCCCCGTCGCGGACCTCGGAGAAGTAGTCGATCGCCACCGGCTGGCCGTCGACCAGCAGGCGGAAGGCCCCGGGGCCGAGACCGCTCCGGCGGTTGCCGGCGGCGTCGGTGACCACCGCCTCGACGTTGACGACGCGCACGTCCACCGTGCCGCCGAAGGTGCCCGCGGGCCGTTCCTGGGTGGCGGCACCCAGCGGCAGGCCGATCAGGCCGATGAGGGCAGCGACTCGCAGCCGCGACGTGGGCATGGCCTGGCGCTCCGTGCTTCTCGCCGGCCCCGCGGCCCTCGCCGCCGCCGGCGACAGGGAATTATACGCACGGCCCGTGCCAGGTTTCGGGGCGCCTCTCCGCGTCCCGGCGGGCCACTCTGTCCGCTGGCCCGTACAATCGGGTGGGAGAGCGAGGACAGCCGTGGTCAGCTTCGTCACCGTCCTGCTGAGCCTGGTGGCCGGGGTCCACCCGGTCGAGGTCGCGGTCGCCGGGCCGGTGGCCACGGTCGAGCTGCGCCTGGACGGCCGCGCCGTGGCGACCCTCGGGGCCGCGCCCTGGCGGGCGGCGGTGGACTTCGGCCCCGAGCTGGCGCCGCACGAGCTGGTCGCCGTGGCCCGGGACGCGGCCGGCGGGG
>CAYTJW010000230.1:0-7540 GCA_964438135.1 uncultured Thermoanaerobaculia bacterium | reverse complement strand
CAGCAGGAAGCCGAGCGGCTGGGCGGCCAGCTTGACGGCGAAGCCGAGCCCGGCGGCGACCGCCGCCAGCAGCGCCACGCGGGCGACGAAGCGGGCCGGCACCCCCACCCGTGCGCCCACCCGTCGGGCCACCCCGACGTGCAGCAGGGCGAGCTCCACCCACGCCGCCGCGCCCGCGCCCAGCGCCAGGCCGACGATGCCGAGGCGCGGCTCGAGGCCGAGCCAGCGCGGCACCGGGAAGGCGAGGGCCCAGCCCAGGGCCCCGTTCAGGACCAGCCGGGCGGTGGTGAACCAGAACGGGGTGCGGGTGTCGCGCAGGCTGAAGAAGAGGCTCTGGTAGACCCGGCCGAGGTTCGACGCCACCAGCCCGACGCTCGAGCCGGCCAGCACCGCCCACACCCAGCCGACGTCGCTCGAGTCGAAGCGGCCGGTGCGGTAGAGCAGGCCGACCAGGCAGTCGCCGAGGGCGGCGAAGGCGACCGCGCACGGCACGGTCAGCAGGGTCAGCAGGCGGAGGGCGTCGCCCGCCCGCTGCGGCCGGCGCTCGGGCACGGTCTCCCGCGACAGCTCGACCAGCTCGGCCTGGGCGACGGCGCTGCCGAGCAGGGACACGACCATGTTCTGCAGGGTCTGGCCGTAGGTCAGCAGGGCCAGCGCCCCGGCCGGCAGCAGGCTGGCCAGGATCACGTCGACGTAGGCCGAGAGCTGGTTGACGCCGCTCGAGGCGGTGCGGGGCAGGAAGCCGGCGACCACGGCCCGGACGTGCGGCGAGCGCCAGTCGAGCAGGCTCCCCGGCCGGCCGGCCAGGCGCCAGGCCGCCGGCAGCTGCACCAGGAGCTGGAGCAGGGAGCCGACCAGGGCGGCCCAGATCACGGCCTCGGCCAGGCCCTCGGGGGTGCTGCGCGTGCCTGCCGCGACGAGGGCGACGACCATGGCCAGGTTCCACAGCACCGAGGCGGCGTTGGTCAGGAAGAAGCGCCGGTGGGAGCCCAGCACCCCCATGCACCAGCCGGCCACCACCAGCAGGCCGACCCCCGGGAAGCCGATGCGGACCAGCAGCACGGTGAGGTCGCGCTTGGCGCCGTCGAAGCCGGGGGCGACGAGCAGGGTGAGCCAGGGGGCGAGCAGCACGCCGACGGCGACCAGCGCCGTGGTCACGGTCGCCAGCAGGGCGCCGACCGACCACGCCAGCCGCCGCGCCTCCTCCCTCTCGCCGCGCTCCAGGAGCGGCCCGTAGACCGGCTGGAACGACTGCGACAGGGCCTGGTCGCCGAGCAGGTTCTGGAGCAGGTTGGGGATCTTGAGGGCGGCCCGGACCACGTCGGCGGCGTCGGTCGAGCCGAGGAAGTGGGCGAAGGCGCGCTCGCGGACCAGGCCGAGCAGCTTGGACAGCAGCCGGGCGGCGGCGATGACCGCCGCGTTGCGCCTCGAGCTCGCGGCGCGGGGGGGAGGGGTCGCCGGCGGGTCGGCCATCGCCGGATGGTAGCTCGGATGCTCCGCCACGTCATGCCTGACGCGCCGGGACGACCGGTTTTGCAGGGGGGACGGGGAGCTGCCGGTCTACCCCGGGCCCGCCCGCGGCGCGAAGCGGTAGTGGGGGACGAACCACTCGCCGCCCCCGGCGAGGGCGAGCGGGCTCACCGGCGGACCTCGGCCGGCGGCAGCAGCGACCGGCGCCCCGGCCGGGCCAGGGACAGCTGGACGACGTCGACCATGCCCTCGGCGAAGGCGCCCTGGCAGTAGGCCAGGTAGTAGTCCCACAGGCGCAGGAAACGGCGGTCGAGGCCGAGCCGGGCCGCCTCGGGGCGGCGGGCGAGGAAGGCCTCGCGCCAGCGGCGCAGGGTCTCGGCGTAGTGCGGGCCGAAGCTCTCGACGCTCGTCACGGCCAGGCCGGTCGTCGCCGCGGCGGCGGTGATGGCGCCGAGGGAGGGCAGGTGGCCGCCGGGGAAGACGTGCTTCTGCACGAAGTCCGGCCGCCGCCGGTAGGCGTCGTAGCGCTGGTCGGGGATGGTGATGGTCTGGACCACGGCCCGGCCGGCCGGGGCCAGGACCCGGTCGACGGCGGCGAAGAAGCGGGGCAGGTGGGCGTGGCCGACCGCCTCCAGCATCTCGACCGACACCACCGCGTCGAACCGCCCCGTGGCGTCGCGGTAGTCGCGCAGCTCGACCCGGGCGCGGCCCGCGACCCCGGCCCGCTCGAGGCGGTCCCGGGCGAACGCGGCCTGGGCGGGGGAGAGGGTCAGGCCGGTCGCGTCCGCGCCCCGCTCGCGCGCGGCCAGCTCCAGGAAGGCGCCCCAGCCGCAACCGATCTCCAGCACCGTCATGCCGGGCGCGACGCCGGCCAGGTCTGCGACCCGCTCGAGCTTCGCCGCCTGGGCCTCGGCGAGGGCTTGCCCCGGGTGCGCGAACAGCGCGCAGGAGTAGACCATGGACGGGTCGAGCCAGAGCCGGTAGAAGTCGTTGCCGAGGTCGTAGTGGGCGACGATGTTGCGGCGGGCGTTGGCCCGGCTGTTGACGCGGGTCAGGTGGCGCAGGCGGTCGGCCAGGGCGGCCAGGCGGGTGCCGGCGGTGGCCGGGGACAGGCGACCGGCGTTGACGGCCAGCAGCCGCACCAGCCCCACCAGGTCGTCCGCGTCCCAGTCGCCGTCGACGTAGGCCTCGCCGGCGGCGACGTCGCCGCCGAGGGCGAGGCGGCGGAAGAACCGCCAGTGGTGGACGCTCAGGGTGGCGGACGGCTCGTCGCCGGGGCGGCCGAAGGCGCGCTCCGTGCCGTCCGGCAGCAGCAGGCGCAGGCGGCCGCGGTCGACGCGGTCGAAGGCGGCGCAGACGCGCGCCACGAGACGGCGGGTGAGCGGGCCGGCACCGGCCTCGCCAGGGGCGGACAGGGTCTGCTCGAACGTCGTCATGGTCGGTCCTCGAACGCGGCCGGCGGCGGTGCCGGCTTGGGGTACCACGGCACCCGCTTGAGCCAGAGGCGCAGGGCCTGCCAGTGGATCAGGGCGACGGTGCGGGCGGTGACGTGGGGGTGGCGGAGGAGCGCGCCCGCCAGGGTCGCGCCGTCGAGCTCCCGGCGACGCTCCTCGAGGGTGGCGACGAGCTGCGGCTCCCCTCCCCGGCGGTAGTCGATCGCCACCCGCAGGGTCTCGCCCGGGACGCTGAGGGCGAAGCGGTAGTCGCCCTCGACGCGGAAGAACGGGGACACGTGGAAGACCTTGGCCACGGCCGCGGTGACGGTCCCGCCGGGGCCGGACGAGAGGCCCTCCAGCAGGTAGAGGTGGGTCTCGCCGAAGGTGTTGTTGACCTCCGCCACCACCAGCCGCAGGTCGTGGTCGCGGTCGAGGCAGTAGTAGAAGCTGACCGGGTTGAAGACGTAGCCGAGCACCCGCGGCGAGGTCAGCAGCAGCACCGGCCCGCCCGGCAGCGCCAGGCCCTGGCGGGACAGCCACTGGCCGAGCTTGTCCCGCACCGGCCGGTGGCCTCGGCCGAGGTGGTCGGAGTCCCGGAAGCTGGTCAGCGCCGGCCGGTTGTGGCCAAAGCCGCGCAGCCTCCGGTCGAGCTCGGGCAGCTCGTCGAGGTTGAGCAGCAGGTGGTGGATGCCGTAGGCGAAGGCGTGCCGGCGGACGGCGTGGCGCACGTGCCGGACCGTGCCCAGGTAGAGCGCGGAGCGGACGTCCTCGACCCTCACGGGAAGCTCGCCCCCAGCGCCTCGGCGACGCGGATGCCGGCCTCGAGCCCGTCCTCGTGGAAGCCCCAGCCGAAGTAGGCGCCGCAGAAGAAGGTGTGGCGTGGCCCGTTGAGGCGGGGCAGGTCGGCCTGGGTGGAGAGGCTGGCGGCGTCCAGCAGCGGGTGGGTGTAGCGCAGGCGGCGGTGCTCCAGCCCCGGCGCCGGGTCGCGGCCGGGGTTCAGGGTGAGGAGGAACGGCGGGTCGTCGCCGTGGCCCTGCAGCCGGCCGAGGTCGTAGGTCAGCTGCGCCCGCTCCCCCCCGGCCCGGCAGTCGTCGACCAGCGCGTTCCAGGAAGCGCGCGCCGCCCGCCGCCGCGGCAGGAAAGCCGGGTCGGAGTGGAGGACGCAGAGGTTGTGCGAGTAGCGCCAGGCGCCGAGCAGCTCGCGCTCCTCGGGGCCCGGGTCGTCGAGCAGGGCCAGCGCCTCGTCGGCGTGGGTGGCGATCACCACGCGGTCGAAGCGCTCGCTGCCGCCGTCGGCCAACCGCACCGTGACCCCCCGCGCTTCGCGGGCGACGCCGGCCACCGGGCAGGCGAGCCGCAGCCGGTCGCGAAAGGCGGCGGTCATGGCCTCGACGTAGACCCGGCTGCCGCCGACCACGGTGTGCCACTGGTGGTGGGTGGTGAGGCCGAGCAGGCCGTGGTTGGCGAAGAAGCGGAGCAGGGCGCGGGCCGGGAAGCGGGCCGCGGCGAGCGACCCGGTCGACCAGATGGCGCCGGTCATGGGCAGCAGGTAGTGGCGGGCGAGGTCGTCCGACAGCCCCGCCGCGGCCAGGAAGTCGGCCACCGTGACCCCGTCGTCGAGGCCCGCCGCGAGCGCCGCGCGGCCGGCGCGGTTGAACCGCACCACGTCCCGCAGCAGCCCCAGGAAGGAGGGCCGCAGCAGGTTCGACGGCTGGGCGAAGAGCCCGGCCAGGCCGCTGCCCGAGTACTCGAGGTCGCAGCACCGGCAGCTGGCCGAGAACGACATGTCGCTGGGCCGGGTGGGCACGGAGAGCGCCGCGAGCAACCGGGTCAGGTTGGGGTAGGTGGCGTGGTTGAAGACCATGAAGCCGGTGTCGAGAGGCACGTCGCGGCCGTCGCGGCGGAGGGTGACGGTGTGGCTGTGGCCGCCGGCCCGCCCCTCGCGCTCGAACACCCACACCTCGTGCCTGGGCGCCAGCAGCCAGGCCGCCGCCAGCCCCGAGATCCCCGTGCCCACGACCGCGATCCGCATCGCGTCGCGCAACGTCGAGGTAATGTCGAGAATTCCGGTTGGCCTGCGGCCGCCTCCGCCGGGGCCGTCAGAACCGGTACGTCGCCTTGGCGCGGACCGTCAGGCCGTCCTGCTCGATGCGGGTCGGCACCCCGTAGGCCGGGTCCCAGTACTCCTCGTCGAGCAGGTTGTAGACCCCCAGGGAGAGGTGGAGGTCGTCGCCGAGCAGGCGCGCCAGCAGGTTCGCGTTGACCAGCCAGAAGGCGGGGACCTCGCCGCCGCCGTCCACCAGCCGGGAGCTGGTGTGCTGGGCCTCGAGCCCGCCCGTGACCCGCTCCGAGCCGAGCGGCACCAACAGGTTGAGCTTGCCGAGGTGCTCGGGCGAGTTGTCGAAGGGCCCGGTCCAGCCGGCGGCCTCGACCTCGGCGTAGGCGTAGCTGGCCCGGCCGCGGACGCCGTTCGGGAGGCCCAGCTCGACCTCGACCTCGCCCCCGGTGGCGGTCGCGTCGCCCAGGTTGACGTGGTAGTAGGTGTCGGAGCCGTCGGCGTCGGGCGAGAACTCGATGATGTCCGAGACCTCGTTGCGGTAGAGCGCGAGGGTGGTGCGGACGGTCGTGCCGAGCCGCTGCTCCCAGACCGCCTCGTAGGTCGTGATGGTCTCGGCGTCGAGGTAGGGGTTGACGTCGCGGACGTCGTCCCCCTCCTGGTAGAACAGCTCGCCGACGTTGGGGGCCCGGAAGGCGGTGCCGCAGACCAGCTTCAAGGTGGTGCCGGGCCAGGGGTCGAGGATCACGCCCAGGCGCGGGTTGACCGTCTCGCCGAAGGTCTCGTAGCTGTCGAGCCGCACGCCGAGGTTGACCAGCACCGCGTCGGCCAGCCGCACCTCGTCCTGGACGAACGCCCCCCAGCTCTCGAAGCTCAGGTCGCTCGTGTAGAGCAGGGCGAAGGGGTCCCGGTTGTAGTACTCCTGCTCCTCCTCGAGGAGGTCGCGGTACTCCGCGCCGAAGGTCAGCAGGTGCCGGCCGGCGACCAGGCGGCGCGCCTGCGCCTCGACCCCGGCCCAGTCGGCGTCGACGTCCTCGTAGTCGACCACGGTCGCGCCGTCGTCCACCGCGTAGGGGTAGCGGCCGCGGTAGGAGTACTGGTCGTAGCTCGCGCGCGCCAGCACGTCCCAGCCCGACGGCAGCGTGCGCGCGAGCTCGGCGGCGACGACCAGGCGCGAGTCGCGGGCGGTGAAGCGGGGGTCGCCGAAGACCGTGTCGTAGCGGGCGGTCGGCACCTGCTTGTCGCGGTCCGCGTAGCCGACGCTGGCGCTGAAGCCGCGGTAGGCGACGCGGCCGAAGACGCTGGCCGCCTCCTCGTCGTCGAGGTCGCGGGCGTGGCCGTCGCCGGTCGCCGGGTCGGCGAGCTCGGGGAAGTACAGGTCGTCCTCGCCGTGGCTGTCGAAGAGGCTGCCGGACAGCAGGCCCTCGACCCCCGCGGCCGACTGGTCGCCCCAGGTGAGGCGCCCGGTGTAGCTGTCGAGGCTGCCGGCGGAGGCCGCCACCTCGGCGCCGCCGAGGTCCCGGCCGCGGCGGGTGACGACGTTGACCACGCCGAAGAAGGCGTTGTCGCCGTAGAGCGACGAGCCGGGGCCGCGCACCACCTCGACCCGCTCGACCAGGTCCAGGTCGAGCAGGAAGTCGAGCCGGTTGGCGAAGGTGCCGTAGACCGGGTCGTTGAGGCGGTGGCCGTCGACCAGGAGCAGGATGCGGCCGCCATAGTCGCGGGTGCGGTTGAAGCCGCGTGCGCCGACGAAGCCATAGGTCCGGTCGTAGGACACGTAGAAGCCGGGCACGCTGCGCAGCAGGTCGCCGAGCGTCCGCCAGCCCCAGGCCTCGATGTCGCGCCGGGTCAGGACCGTCACCGACGACGGCGCCTCCCGGGCCGGCTGCTCGTGCTTGGAGGCGGCGACGACCGGGATGTCCATCAGCTGCTGCAGGCTCATCTCGGTGTAGTCGACGCCGGTCGCATCCTGTGCCGGCGCCGCCGTGGCCAGCAGTGCCAGAGCGGCGAGAGCGGTGGCGGTGCCAGCCCCGAGTGCCGTGCGGGTCGTTCTCATGGCGGGACCTGCCCTTCGACCTTGGTCGCGACGACCACCGCCAGGCTGAGGAGGTCGGCCTGCATCCTCAGGCCGACCCCCTGGGCGGCGGCCGGGTTGGCCTCGAAGCGCAGCCGGTCGCCCTCCTGGCGGAGGTTGAGCATGCCGCCGGCCGCGCAGAATCCGGGCTGGTCGGCGATGGTCAGCACCGGCCGGCCGGAGACGGCGGTGCGCACCGATGGCCACAGGGGCGCTGCCGCGGGCGTCAGGAACAGGGCGTGGGACGCAGCGGCGTCCTTCTGCCAGGCGACCGGGTCCGGGAAGGAGCGGACCCGGACCGTGCGGCCGCGCGCGGTCTTGCCGTCGAGCTCGGCGCGGATCACGGGCGCGATGGGGTCGTCGCCGACCACGGCCAGGACGAGGTCGGCCCCGTCCGCGCCGGCGGCGCCGGCGGGCCACTCGGCGAACTTGAGGAAGTTCAGCACGAAGGCCGCCTTGATCCGCAGCACCGCGTCCGCGTCGCCGGCGCCCGCGGGCTGGCCG
>CAYTJW010000229.1:0-7559 GCA_964438135.1 uncultured Thermoanaerobaculia bacterium | reverse complement strand
CCCCACCGCGGCCAGGTCGAGGTCGGCGACCAGCCCCGGGGCGCCGGCCCGGCGCCGGCCGTCCGGGTCGTGGCAGACCACGAAGTGGCCGTCGCGGGTCCGGTGGACGTCGAGCTCGAGGGCGTTGGCGCCGTCCGCCAGGCCGCGCACGAAGGCGGCCATGGTGTTCTCCGGCTCGACCGCCGAGGCGCCGCGGTGGGCGAAGAGCCGCAGCTCGAAGCTGACCGCCACCGGCGGATCGTAGCCCGATCCCCGCCGCCGGTCGAGGTGGGTCCGAGCGATCAGCTCTCG
Source organism: uncultured Thermoanaerobaculia bacterium (assembly GCA_964438135.1). Lineage (GTDB taxonomy): Bacteria > Acidobacteriota > Thermoanaerobaculia > Thermoanaerobaculales > Sulfomarinibacteraceae > CAYTJW01. Next base: position 7,268 of record CAYTJW010000229.1, on the reverse strand, counting down.
GCGATCGGCTGTCCGCTCCCCCGCCCGCCCAGACCCACCTCCGGGGTGGGAGGCAGAGCTGATCGCTGATCGCTGATCGCTGACAGCTGCCTGCTGATCGCTCGCACTCCCCTTGACAGCACCCGCTCCTGTGCCAAGATTGGATGCGAGGTCATCGGGCCATGGCGTGTCAGCACCTGTGGGACATGAGCCGCATCCGCTTCGGCTTCGTCGCGTTCGAGAAGTGCTTCCACTGCGGCCGCCTGCGGACCTCGTTTTCGGCCGAGCCGCAGCCGTTCCTCGGCGACGAGTACCGCGAGGGCGACTGCTACTGGAGCCGGGTCGAGAACGCCCAGTCGTTCCGCTTCGCCCTGTCCTGCCGTCACTGCGACGCACACCACGAGCTCGACGAGCTGATGGGGCTTCTCCACTGCACCGGCTGCGACCCGTCCTGCCGGGTCGACGTCCTGCGCCGCGCCCACGAGGAGCAGGGGGAGTGGGTGCTGGTCGCCTTCGGCTTCGTCGACCAGAACCGCCCGCTGCCCGTGCCGGCCGACAAGCTGCTCGCCCTGGCCGCGTACTTCAACCAGCGCCGGGCGCCGACCCGGCCGCGCCTGTGCCTGCTGCCCGCCGAGCTGATCGGCGACTTCGGCCGCTGCCGGGGGGATTTCCTGCACGACGTCGGCATGCTGTCGCAGGAGCCGCCCCCCGCCACCCGGCCGTCGCCCTTCGAGCTGCCGGGGTCGGGCCGGGCTCGACCAGGAGATGGACCATGAAGCTGCAGGAGCTCGTCAGCCAGCTCGGGCTGAAGGCGCTCGCCGCCTTCGACGACCGCGACGTGACCGGGGTCTTCGTCTCGGACATGGTGAGCGACGTCATGGCCGGCGCCCGCTCGGGCAACCTCTGGCTCACCGTCCAGACCCACAAGAGCCTGGTCCCGGCCGCCAACCTGGTGGACGTGGCGGCCGTCGTCGTCACGAGCGGCAAGACCGTGCCGGCGGAGACCGTCGAGCTGGCGGCCAAGTACCGCATCGCCCTGCTGTCGAGCGAGCTGCCGACGTTTGCCTTGGCCGGGCGGCTCTATGCCCTCGGGCTGGGGAGCCTGTGATGGCGGGCCGCCCGGCCGAGAGGTGGCGGGCGGCTCTTTGCGCTCGACTCGGGAGCCAGTGATGACAGGCCGCCTGGCGACTCGACGACCAGGCGGCTGGGTGCCCCGGGCATCGGCGTCAGCCGAACGGCGCTCCGCCCGGCGGCAGCAGGAGGCCGGGCTTCGGCTCGGCCTCGGTGGACCGTAGCCGCGACGCCGCCCCGCGGCCGAGCCTCGCTCCGGACCGGGCGGCCGGGGAGGACGCCTGGTGCAGGCGGTCGAGATCGGCCGGATTCGCGAGGCGCTGGACGCCGCGGTGATCGAGGGCGAGGTGGGTCTCGTCATCGGCGTCGACCACGTCTACGCCTCGGACCTGATGAGCGACGTGCTCGCCTTCGGCCGGCCCAACTCGCTCCTCCTCACCGGTCTCGCCACCCAGCAGTCGGTCATCTCGGCGCACATGGCGGAGTTCCGCGGCGTGGTCTACGTCCGCGGCAAGAAGCCCCGCGACGGCTCGGCGCGCTTCGCCCGCGAGCACAGCCTGGTGCTGCTGTCGACCGCGGTCGACATGTACGAGGCGTGCGTGCGCATCGAGGCGGCGTGGCACGCGACCGTGGACGGCGTCCGGCTGCCGGCGGGCGAGGGACGGCCGCCCGAGCTGCTGCTGTCGCGGGAGCTCGTCATCGACGGCAACGACTTCGCCAGCGCCGGCATGGTCTCGACCGAGGTCAAGGAGCTGCTGAAGAAGATCGGCTTCGAGCCGCAGCTCGTGCGCCGGGTCGCCATCTCCACCTACGAGGGGGAGATGAACGTCGTCATGCACGCCATCCGGGCGCGGGTCACCCTGTCCGTGACCCCGACCTCGATCGAGGTGGTGATCGACGACGAGGGGCCGGGCATCCCGGACGTGTCGTTGGCCATGCAGGAGGGCTGGAGCACGGCCACCGAGGAGATGCGCGCCATGGGCTTCGGCTCGGGCATGGGCCTGGCCAACATCAAGCGGAACAGCGACGAGATGAGCCTGACCAGCGAGGTCGGCCGCGGCACCCGGCTGGTCATGCGGTTCTCGGTCGGCTCCGCGGTCGCGTGAGGAGGCGGCGTTGGCCAGCCGGACCCCCTTCGTCCACGCCCTCAGGGTCGACCCGGACCGCTGCCGCGGCCACATGACCTGCATGCGCCGCTGCCCGACCCAGGCGATCCGCGTCCGCGGCGGCAAGGCCGTGATCTCCGACGAGCTGTGCGTGGACTGCGGCAACTGCATACCGGCCTGCCCCGAGGGGGCCATCGTCCCGGTCGTGCCCCCGTTCGCCGACATCTACTCCTTCAAGTACCGGGTGGCGGTGCCGACCGGCGCCCTCTACGCCCAGTTCGAGCCGTCCGTCCACCCCTTCGTCATCCACCTCGCCATCAAGCAGCTGGGCTTCGACGAGGTGGTCGACGTCGCCGCCATGGCCAACCTGGTCGGCCGGGCCCACCTCAAGCTGATGCGGCGGCCCGGCTACCAGCTGCCGCTGATCTCGGGCTACTGCCCGTCGACGCTTCGCCTGATCCAGGTCAAGTACCCCGGCCTGGTCGAGCACATCGCCCCCCTCGACGTGCCGCGCGAGCTGGTGGCGCGCGAGCTCCGTCGCCGGCTTCCGGCCCAGCTCGGCCTGTCGCCGGAGGACGTCGGCATCCTCTACATCTCGCCCTGCCTGGCCAAGATCGTGTCGATCCTGCAGCCGGCCGAGAAGGACCGCTCCTGCTTCGACGCCGTCGTGTCGATCCGCGACCTCTACCCCCTGCTGCGGCCCCACGTCCTGGCCCTGAAGGACCAGTTCGACCCCGACCAGGTCCCGGACGACTTCTACTTCAGCGCCGGCTGGGCCTCGTTCGGCGGTCTGACCCGGACCGTGCAGGGCGAGAACTGGCTGGCGGTCTCGGGCATGGAGCAGGTGATCCGGGTGCTCGACGACATCGAGAGCTCCCGGCTCCGCCACGTCGACTTCGTCGAGGCGCTGGCCTGCATGCTCGGCTGCAGCGGCGGCACCCTGAGCGTCGAGAGCCCCTACGTCGCCCGCGCCAACAGCGAGAAGCAGCGGGCCCGGTACGAGCCCACCACGGAGCACGACGACGAGCTGGTCGGCCGCATGCTCGACGACGGCTACTTCGACCTGCAGCGGCCGATCCGGCCGCGCCCGACCCGCCGCCTCGACCCCGACATCCCCACCTCGCTCAAGCGCATGAAGGAGATCGGGCGGCTGCACGGCAGGCTGCGCCAGGTCGACTGCGGCTGCTGCGGCGCCCCCACCTGCCTGGCCTTCGCCGAGGACGTCGTCTGCGGCCAGGCGGAGCTGACCGACTGCATCTTTCTCGGCCACCGGGCCGGAGAGGAGTAGGGCCGGATGAAGCCGTCACCCCGGCGCGCACGAGCCCGGCAGAAGGACCCGACCACGGGCCTGGCGGCCCTGCTGCGCCGCTTCCCCCGCTGCCGCGAGAGCCTCATCCCCGTCCTGCAGAAGGTCCAGGCCCGCCACGGCTTCATCTCCGAGCAGGCAGTGGCGGCCCTGGCCGCCCACCTCCGGGTCTCGGACAACGAGGTCTACGGCGTGGCCTCGTTTTACTCCCAGTTCCGCTTCACCGCCCCGGGCCGGAGCTCGGTCAAGGTCTGCCTCGGCACGGCCTGCCACGTGCGCGGCGGCCAGATCCTGGCCGAGGCGGTCGAGCGCGAGCTGGACATCCTGCCGGGCCAGACGACCCCGGACGGGAGCTTCGACCTGCAGCGGGTGGCATGCCTCGGCTGCTGTGCCCTGGCCCCGGTCGTGCAGGTCGGCGACGACATCCACGCCCGCATGACCGTCACCCGACTGAAATCGGTGCTCGAGAGCCATGAGTGACTTCCTCTCCCTCCGCCAGCGCGCGATCGAGAAGTGGCAGCGGCTCCAGGCGAGCCCGCTGCCGCGCGTCTTCGTCGGCACCGCGTCCTGTGGCCGGGCGGCCGGCGCCCTCGACGTCCTGCGCGAGGTCCGGCGGACGCTCGCGGAGCACCGGCTCTCGGCCGAGATCACCGAGGTCGGCTGCATCGGCCCGTGCTACCTCGAGCCGCTGCTCGACGTCGCCCTGCCCGGTGAGGCGCGGATCAGCTACGGCAACGTCACGCCGCAGAAGGCCCGCCGCATCGTCGAGTCCCTGCTCCTCCGCCACGACCCGCAACCCAGGCTCGCGGCCGGCCACTTCGGCGACGGCGGCGGGGGGGTCGCGGCCGACATCCCCGCCTTCTTCGACCTGCCCATGCTGAAAGCCCAGGTGCGGGTGGTGCTGCGCAACTGCGGCTTCGTCGACCCCGAGGACGTCGACCACTACCTGGCGAACGACGGCTACCAGGGGGCGATGAGGGCCTTCGAGCTCGGCCCCGAGGGGGTCATCGCCGAGGTCCGCGACGCCGGCCTGCGGGGCCGCGGCGGGGCCGGCTTCCCGACCTTCCGCAAGTGGCAGACGTGCCGGAGCGTCCCCTCCCGGACGAGGTACCTGATCTGCAACGCCGACGAGGGCGACCCGGGGGCGTTCATGAACCGCTCCCTGATCGAGGGCGACCCGCACGCGGTCCTCGAGGGGATGCTGATCGCCGCTCATGCCATCGGCGCCAACCACGGCTACGTCTACATCCGTGCCGAGTACCCGCTGGCGGTCGCCCGCCTCCGCCGGGCGATCGCCCAGATGCGCGAGAGCGGCTTCCTGGGCAAGGACATCCAGGGCTCGGGGTTCGACTTCGAGATCAAGGTCAAGGAGGGGGCGGGGGCCTTCGTCTGCGGCGAGGAGACCGCGCTCATCGCCTCGATCGAGGGCCGCCGCGGCATGCCACGGCCCCGCCCGCCCTTCCCGGCGTCGTCCGGGCTGCACGGCTGCCCGACCATCATCAACAACGTCGAGACGCTCGGCACCCTGCCCAACATCCTCCGCCGCGGCTCGACCTGGTACCGCCAGCTCGGCACCCAGGGCAACCACGGCACCAAGACCTTCTCCCTGGTCGGCAAGGTGCGCCGCACCGGCCTGATCGAGGTACCGCTCGGGACCACCCTGCGCACCATCATCTTCGACATCGGCGGCGGCTGCGCCAAGCCCTTCAAGGCGGTGCAGACCGGCGGCCCCTCGGGCGGCTGCCTGTCGGCCGAGTTCCTCGACACCCCGGTCGGCTACGAGTCGCTGACCGCGGCCGGCTCGATCATGGGCTCGGGCGGCCTGATCGTCATGGACGAGGACACCTGCGTGGTCGACATCGCCCGCTACTTCCTCGACTTCACCCAGAAGGAGTCCTGCGGCCAGTGCGCCCCGTGCCGGGTCGGCACCCGCCACATGGTCGAGACCCTGGAGCGGATCACCCGTGGCCAGGGCGAGGCGGAGGACCTGACCCGGCTCGAGACCCTGGCGGAGGCGGTCAAGCGGGGCTCCCTGTGCGGCCTCGGCCAGACCGCCCCCAACCCGCTCCTGACCACCCTGCGCTACTTCCGCGCCGAGTACCTCGAGCACCTGCGCGAGAGGCACTGCCCGGCCACCGTGTGCCGGGAGCTGATCGAGTACCGGGTGGTGCCGGGCAAGTGCACCGGCTGCCAGCGCTGCGTCGGCGTCTGCCCCACCGGCGCCATCACCGGCCCCCGGGCCGAGCCCCACAACCTGGACCCGACGAAGTGCATCAAGTGCAGGGCCTGCTACGAGATCTGTCGCTTCGACGCGATCGCGGGCGACGCCATCGTGATCCGATCCGGGCGGAGAGGGGCCGATGAGCAGAGGCAGTGACCGCGTGCGCGTGACGGTCGACAACCGGGCGCTGGAGGTGCCGGCCGGGGTCACCATCCTCCAGGCCGCCCGCAGCCACGACATCTACATCCCGACCCTGTGCTACCACCCGGAGCTCAGCGCCTACGGCGGCTGCCGGCTGTGCATCGTCGAGGTCGAGGGGATGAGCCGCTTCCCCACCGCCTGCACCACCCCGGTCGAGGACGGCATGGTGATCCGCACTCAGACCGCCCAGGTGCAGCAGGTGCGGGCCGAGGTCCTGCAGCTGATCCTGTCCGAGCACCCGGGCAGCTGCCTGGTGTGCGACGAGCGGGACGAGTGCCGCCGCTTCGTGCCCACCATCCGCAAGGCCGGCGTCACCACCGGCTGCCGCTACTGCCCGAGCGACGACTCCTGCGAGCTGCAGCGCCTGGCCGAGCGGCTGGGGGTGACCGACCTCCGCCACCCGGTCTCCTACCGCCACCTCCCGGTCGAGAGGGACGACCCCTTCTACGACCGCGACTACAACCTCTGCATCCTGTGCGGCCGCTGCGTGCGAGTCTGTCAGGAGGTCCGCGCCGCCGGCACCCTGGCCTTCCTCCAGCGCGGCTCTCAGACCGTGGTCGGACCGGCCTTCGGGCGCACCCACGTCGAGGCCGGCTGCGAGCTCTGCGGCGCCTGCGTCGAGGTCTGCCCGACCGGCGCCCTGGCCGAGAAGACCCGCAAGTGGGACGGCCAGGCCGAGAGCGCGCAGGTCACGACCTGCGCCCTGTGCGGGATCGGCTGCCAGCTGAAGGTCGAGGTCAAGGGCGGCCGGGTCCTGGGCGCGCTGCCGGTCGAGGGGCTCGAGCCCAACCGCGGTCAGCTCTGCGTCAAGGGCCGGTTCTGCATCCCGGAGCTGGTCAACCACCACCTGAGGCTGCGGCAGCCCCGCCTCCTCCGGGCCGGCACCGCGGTCACCGTGAGCTGGGAGGAGGCGGCGGCGGTCGCGGCCGAGCGCCTCCGAGCCTGCCCTCCCGACCGCTTCCGCCTGCTGGCCTCGGCCGACTGCTCCAACGAGGCCCTCTACCTGGCCCAGAAGCTGGCGCGCTCGGGGCTCGGCTCGAACCACGTCGACACCTCGGCGCGGGCCTTCTACGGCCCCGCCCTCGACCCCTACCTCCGCCTCCTCGCGCAGGCCGTCCCCTCGGCCGAGCTGCGCCGCGCCACCGCCATCCTCGCCGTCGGCCTCGACAGCCGCTACGCCCGCTCGGTGGTCGGGGTCGAGCTGCGGCGCGCCGTCGACCGCGGCGCGAAGCTCCTCAGCCTCCACCCGCGCCCCCACAACCTGACCCTCATCGCCGACCGGTGGCTCGAGCCGGCGCCGGGCGAGGCCGGCGCCATGGTGGCCGCCATCTCGGCCGCGCTCGAGAAGCCGCGCCCCCGCGGCGACCGGGCCCGGGAGGGGATC
>CAYTJW010000228.1:0-7569 GCA_964438135.1 uncultured Thermoanaerobaculia bacterium | reverse complement strand
CCACGGCGCGCCCGCGGCGGCCGAGCCGACTGGGGACGGAGACGACGGCCCGCTTCCCCGGCGGACAGGAGCCGGCATGCCCAGGCGGCGAGACTACCACAGGCCGGGGAGCCGCCACCACGGCCCAGGCGGCTACACCGGCCGGGTTGGCGGCGAGCCGGCTGGTCGGCCTCGCCCTCAGCCCCGCCCCTCGCACCACTCGCGGGCGTTCTGGAACAACTTGAGCCAGGGCGAGGCCTCGAGGTCGCACTTCCAGCCCTCCGGCATCCAGCCCCACTGCCACTTGCGGAAGGTCCGCTCGGGGTGGGGCATCAGCGCCAGGTGGCGGCCGTCGGGCGAGCAGAGGGCGGTGATGCCGTGCGGCGAGCCGTTGGGGTTCTCCGGGTAGCCCGTGGTCACCTCGCCGCGGTCGTCGACGGAGCGCAGGGGGGCCAGGCCCCGGGCCAGGACCTCGTCGAGCACCGCGGGGTCCGGGAAGTGGGCGCGGCCCTCGCCGTGCGCCACCCACACCCCGAGCACGGCACCCTCCATGCCGCGCAGCATCACGGCCGGGCTCGGCAGGACCCGCACGGTCGCGAAGCGCGACTCGAAGCGCCCCGAGGCGTTGCCGACGAAGCGCGGCTGGCACGGGTCGGCGAGGCCGCGCCACGGCACCCAGCCGAGCAGGGCGAGCAGCTGGCAGCCGTTGCAGACCCCCAGGCTGAAGGTGTCGGGCCGGTGGTAGAAGGCCTCGAACTGGCGCCACAGGCGGTCGTTGTGGCGGATCGTGCCGGCCCAGCCCTTGGCCGAGTCGAGCACGTCGGCGTACGAGAAGCCGCCCACCGCGGCCAGGCCGCGGAAGCGCTCCAGCCCGACCCGGCCCGCGAGCAGGTCGGACATGGTCACGTCGTGCGGCGCGCAGCCCGCGGCCCAGAAGGCGGCCGCCATCTCGCGGTCGCCGTTGGAACCCTCCTCGCGCAGGATCGCGACCGGCACCTTGGCGGCGCGAGCCAGGACCGCCGCCGGCGTCTCGACCGGCGCGAACGGGAGCCGGTAGGCCGGGGCCGTGCGGCGGCGCAGCCCCCGCTGCTCGGCCTCGACCGCCGCCTCCTCGGCCTGCAGCCGGTCGAGGCGGAAGCTGGTCTCCTCCCACTGGTCGCGCAGGTCGCGGCCGTCGGCTCGGAGCACCTCCTCGCCGCCGACCGAGATGCTGACCTCCGGCCCGGCGGTGGTGGCGCCGACCTGGTGGCACGGCACCCCGGAGCGGCGCATGACCGCGAGCACGGCGTCGAGGTCGGACGGGTCGACCTCCAGCACCAGGCCCAGCTCCTCGGCGAAGAGCACGGCCAGGGGGTCGCCGGCCGGCAGCTCGACCGCCAGGCCGCAGTCGCCGGCGAAGGCCATCTCCAGCAGGCAGGTGACGAGACCGCCGTCGGAGCGGTCGTGGCCGGCACGAACGAGGCCTGCGCCGATCAGCTCCTGCACGGCCCGGAAGGCGCGCCCGAGCAGGTCCGGGTCGTCGACGTCCGGGCAGTCGTCGCCGACCTGGCCGAAGGCGTGCGCCAGGGCCGAGCCGCCGAGGCGGCAGCGGCCGCCACCCAGGTCGACCAGCAGCAGCCGGCCCCGGCCCGGCAGCTTGAGGTCGGGCGTCACCACCGCGGGGATGTCCGGGCAGGTGCAGTAGGCCGAGATCACCAGCTCGGGCGGGGCCTTGACCGTCTCCGGGCGGCCGTCCGCGCCCGGGGCGAGGGCGGCCATCGACACGCTGTCCTTGCCGCCGTCGACGGCGACGCCGAGCTCGAGCATCAGGTCGCGCATGGCGACCGCGGCGTCGTACAGCGCCGCCCCCTCGCCCTCGAGCTTGGCCGCCCACATCCAGTTGGCGGAGCAGCGCACGTCGGCGAGGGCGCTGACCGGAGCCCAGACCAGGTTGGTGAGGGCCTCGCCGACCGCCAGCCGGGCCATCGCCGCCGGGTCGAGGAGCCCTTTCAGCGGCTGCTCGCCGATGGCGGTGGCGGCGCCGGTCACGCCGAGGTGGCTCTGGGCGATCACGGCCACGTCGGCGACCGTGAGCTGGAGCGGGCCGGCGCACGGCTGGCGGGCGACCAGGCCGGTGACGCTGCGGTCGACCTTGGTGGTCAGGAAGCGCTTCGAGCCGACCGCCAGCAGGCGCAGCACCCGCCCCAGGGCACCGCCCAGGTCGAGCCCCGCCGGCAGTCGGAGCGGCTCGAGGCGGCGCTCCCGGCGGTCGAGACGGAAGGTCTTGGCCGGCATGTCGCCGAGCACGTCGGCCAGGGCCAGGTCGACCGGGGTCGAGCCGTCGCGGTCGTCGGCGAGGACGATGCGGCCGTCGCCGGTGACCCGCCCGACCACCGCGTGCGGCACCTTCTCCCGCGCGCACAGGGCCGCGAAGAGCCCCGCCGAGCGCTCGTCGAGCAGCAGCGCGTCGTTTTCCTGGTACTCGGCGCCCCAGATCTCCAACACCGACAGGGTGTCGTCGCCGACGGGGATGGCCCGGACCTCGACCCTGGCCCCGGCCGGGTCGACGATCTCCTTCAGGACGTTGCAGTTGCCCCCGGCGCCCTGGTCGTGGATGGAGACGATCGGGTTGGCGGGACCGAGCTCGACGCAGGCGCGGATGACCCGGTTGAGCTTCTGCTCCATCTCCGCGTCGCCGCGCTGCACGGCGTTGAAGTCGAGCTCGGCGAGGTTCGCCCCCTGCACCATGCTCGAGGCGGCGCCGCCGCCCATGCCGATGCGGTAGGCCGGGCCGCCGACCTTGACCACCAGCATGCCGGGGGCTGGCGCGCCCTTGGCGAGGTGGCGGTCGTCGATCTGGCCGACGCCGCCGGAGAACATGATCGGCTTGAGCCACTCGCGCCGCTCGCCCCCGGGCAGGCGCAGGCCGAAGGAGCGGGTGAAGCCCTGGATCAGCGGCTCGCCGAACTTGTTGCCGTAGTCCGAGGCGCCGTTCGAGGCCTGGATCTCCACCTCGAGCGGAGCGGCGAGGTTGGGGGGGTAGGCGAAGGCCGGGTCCTCCCACGGCGCCGCCACCCCGTCGAGGCGCAGGTTGCCGACGCAGTAGCCGGCGGTCCCGGCCACCACCAGGGAGCCGCGGCCGGTGGCGTGCCCGTCGCGGAGCCGGCCGCCGGCGCCGGTCTCGGCGCCCGGGAACGGGGCCACCCCGGTCGGGAAGTTGTGGGTCTCGGCGGTGAAGAGGACGTGGTAGAGGACCTCCTCCGGCACGAGCGGCGACGGCTCGCCGGGCCGGGCGGGGAGCAGCACCCGGATCGGGTAGCCGCGGATCGCGCTCGAGTTGTCGTGGAAGGCGATGACGCTCGAGCCGGGACGCGCGTCGAGCGGCTGGCGCACGAGCGCGATCAGGTGCTGCGGCACCTCCTGCCCGTCCACGACCAGGCGGCCGCGGAAGAACCAGTGGCGCGAGTGCTCGCTGTTGGACTGGGCGACGTCGAAGCACTCGACCGTGGTGGGGTCGCGGCGGAGGCGGACGGCGAAGAGCTCGGTGTAGTAGTCGAGGTCGCGCTCGTCGAAGGCCAGGCCGAGCTCGCGGTTGACCCGCTCGAGGGCCGCCCGCCCCTCGGCCAGCACCGGCACCACCTGCCACGGCGCCGGCGCCGCCGCCACCTCGAGTGACTCCAGCGGCTCGGGGTAGAGGCACTCCGTCTGGGGGTGGGGGGCGCGGTCAGCGAGCTCGGCCACGGCCGCAGCCGGCAGGGGCGAGGGCGAGCGCAGCAGCAGCCGCCGCGCCCGCTCCAGCCGCCGGACCGGGTCGAGGCCGCAGGCGCGACAGACCGCGACCGCGTTGGTCGACCAGGCGGTGGTGAAGGACAGGCGGGGGCCGACCTCGATCACCTGCCCCGCGCTCTGGTCGAGGAAGCTGGCGCGGCCGAAGCGCTCCGGCTCGAAGGTCTCGGCCAGCAGCCAGGAGAGGACCTCCTCCTCGCCGGCCGCGAGCGGCCGCTCGAGCTGGACGTAGTAGCAGTGCTCGGCGTCGACCCCGACCAGACCCGGCGCGAGCAGCGCCCGGGCCTGGTCGACGAGCCGGGCCGGGGGCGCCACGGCGCGAAAGTAGCGGAGCAGGGGCATGGGCGGTTTGTAGCAGGGTTCGCGCCGCCGCGCCAGGGGCGGCTTGCGACGGGGCGGCGGCGGGGCTATGGTCGCGGCACCGGGCCGCAGGCGGGCACGGGTACGGGGGAGGAGCATGACGACCTACCGGGACGCGGGAGTGGACATCGACGCCCAGGACGAGGCGCTGGCGCGGGTCAGGCAGCTGGTCCGCGCCACCTACACCGACGCCGTGCTGTCCGACCACGGCTCGTTCGGCGGCATGTTCCGGCTCGCCAAGGGCGACTTCAAGGACCCGGTGCTGGTGGCCTCGGCCGACGGCGTCGGCACCAAGCTGCGCCTGGCCTTCGCCACCGGCCGCCACGACACCGTCGGCCAGGACCTGGTCCACCACTGCGTCAACGACATCCTGGTGCAGGGGGCGCGGCCGCTGTTCTTCCTCGACTACCTGGCGACCGGCCGGCTCGAGCCCACGGTGGCGGCCCAGGTCATCGGCGGCGTCGCCGCCGCCTGCGCCGCCCACGGCGTCGTCCTGCTCGGCGGCGAGACGGCCGAGATGCCCGGCTTCTACTCGGACGGCGAGTACGACCTGGCCGGCTTCATCGTCGGCGTGGTCGAGCGCCGCCGCATCCTCGGCGCCGGCCGGGTCGAGAGCGGCGACGTGCTGATCGGCCTGCCCTCGTCCGGCCTGCACACCAACGGCTACTCCCTCGCCCGCCGCATCCTCTTCGAGCAGCAGGGGCTGTCCCCGGGCTCGCGGGTCGAGGAGCTGGGCGGCACGGTCGCCGACGAGCTGCTCCGCGTCCACCGCTGCTACCTCGAGCCGCTCTGGCCCCTGCTCGCGGAGGGCCGGGTCCACGCCCTCGCCCACGTCACCGGCGGCGGCATCACCGACAACCTGCCGCGGGTCCTGCCCGAGGGCCTGCGGGCGGTGGTCAAGGTCGGCAGCTGGGACGTGCCGCCGCTCTTCCGCCTCCTCGGCCGCCTCGGGGCGGTGCCGGAGGACGACCTCTGGCGGACCTTCAACATGGGGGTGGGGATGGTGGTCGTGGTCGAGGCTGCGGAGGTGGGGAAGGTGCTCGAGGGCCTGAGGGCGCGCGGCTGCCGCGGCTTCCCGATGGGCAACGTGGTGGCCGGCGAGCGCGGCGTCGAGTACGACCACCCGCCGGCCGGCTACCCGAGCGGGCTGCGGTAGGCGGGCCGATCCCGCTCCCGGACCGGCACGGGGTTGTCCGGGCGCGGCCCCTCCCGGCGCCTCGTTGTCCGACCCCCTTGCATTGCGACCGTTTCCGGGTAGAATGCCCTTTCCCGGCTCTGCCGGGGGAACACCACTCCTCGCTCCGGGCTCACCCGGAGCCGAAGGCCAGGGGGAGAAGAGTATGCCAGTGTACGAGCTGGGGGTCATCGTCGACCCCGAAGCGACGCCCGAGGACGAGACCGCGGCCCTCGGACGCCTCGAGTCCATCATCACCAAGGCCGGGGGGCAGGTCGTCGACCGCGACCCGTGGGGGCGCCGCCCGCTGGCCTACTCGATCCGCAAGCGGAACCACGGCGTCTACCACTTCTGGAAGTTCGAGGTCTCGGGCGAGGCCCTCGCCCCGCTCACCTTCGAGCTCCGCACCAACGACCTCTTCCTGCGCTACCTGACGCTGAACCTCGACCGCGAGCTGCAGCGCAAGCGCAAGGGCGAGCGACTCCAGAAGGCCGAGGCCGCCAAGCGGGCGGCGCGGGCCGAGGCAAAGGCGGCGGCAGATGAGACACAGTGACGAGCCGAGGGGGCGCCAGGGCGGCAAGAAGCGGTTCCGGCGGCGGCTGAAGGTCTGCCGCTTCACCGCCGAGAAGATCGACTACATCGACTACAAGGACGTCGAGTTGCTGCGGGAGTACACGCCGACCAACGGCAAGATCCTCCCCCGCCGGGTGACCGGCACGCGGCCCACGTTCCAGCACAAGCTGACGCGGGCGATCAAGCGCGCCCGCCACATGGCGCTGCTGCCGTACGTCGGCGAGTGACCGCGGCCACGCCGCCAGGGGAATCCTCCGCGGCGGAGCCGACCGAGCCGTCCCCGCCCGGTGAGGCGCCGCCTGCCGCGCCGACACCCGGCTTCGGCGCCTTCGGCTCGGGCCTGCTGTCGGTGCTGTTCGTGGCCGGGCTGGTCCTCCTGCCGGTGGTGGGCCTGGTGGTGGCGCCGCTCGGCCTGATCCCGGTCGCCCAGTACCAGGCCGCGCGCGGCCCCGCCGTGCGCGCCTGGGGCTGGGCCGCCGCCGCCCTGGCGGTGGCCCTGTCGCTCGCACCGTCGGCCCCCCTGACCGTGGTCCTCGGCGCCTACCTGCTGCTGGTCGTCATCCCGTCGCTCGGCCTCACCCTGTGGGCCCGCTCGGGCTGGAGCGAGGGCCGCTGGGCCGCGCTGACGACCGCGGCCGGCGCCCTCTACGCCCTGCTGGCGGTGGCGGCGCTGGTGGCGCCCGCTGGCCCGGTCGAGGGCACGGCCCTGGCCCTCCGCCAGGCACTGACCGAGGTCGAGGCGCAGTCCCCCCTCGCCGGCCTGCCCCGCGCCGACGTCGACCTGTGGCTGGACCGCTTCGAGCAGGCCCTGTCGTGGCTGCTGCCGAGCGTGCTCGTCGCCTACCTGGTGGCGGTCCTGTTCTGGGTCCGGCCGCGCCTGCCGGTGCTCGGCTTCCGCCTCGCCGCCGGCCCGTTCGAGCGCTACGCGAGCGAGGAGTGGCTGCCGGCGGCCTTCGCCGTCGCCGGCGCCGCCACCCTGCTGCTCCGGGGGACTCCCCGCTGGGTGGCGGCGAACCTCCTGGCCGCGGTGCTCATCTTGTATTTCGTTCACGGCTTGGCTATCATTCGCGCCCACCTCGCGCGGTGGCTCGGCCGCGGGTGGTTGGTTCGCTGGGGTGTCGGCCTGCTCAGCCTGCAGCTGCCGTTGCCGCTGTTCGTCGCGGCGCTGGGCCTGGTCGACAGCTTCTTCGCGTTGCGCCCCCCGGCGAACGACAACGGGAGGCTGGCATGAAGGTGATCCTGAACGACTTCGTCGAGAACCTGGGCGAGCGGGGCGACCTGGTCGAGGTCAAGCCGGGCTACGCCCGCAACTTCCTCCTGCCGCGCGGCCTCGCCTACGCCGACACGCCGGGCAACCGGCGCCGCTTCGGCCAGGAGCAGCGGCGCTGGGAGCAGATGGACCTCGGCCGCCGCTCGGCCGCCGAGAAGGCTGCCGCCGCCCTGTCCGGCACCGAGCTCCGCTTCGAGCGCCGGGCGGGCGAGAACGACGTCCTGTTCGGCTCGGTGAGCGTGGTCGACATCGCCCGCGAGCTAGCCGCGCGCGGCTTCGAGGTCGAGCGCCGCCGCATCCTCCTGGCCGAGCCGATCAAGGCCCTCGGCTCCTACCAGGTGGAGGTCCACGTCCACCGCGACATCCGGGTGACGGTCCCGGTCCACGTCAGCCGCCCCGGCGACCAGGCTGCAGCCCCTGCCGCGCCGGCCGAAGCCGCGGCCGCGCC
>CAYTJW010000227.1:0-7576 GCA_964438135.1 uncultured Thermoanaerobaculia bacterium | reverse complement strand
CCGCCCACCCCGGCCTGGTCGCTGCCCCCGAGCCGGCGTGGGTCGAGCCGCTGGCGGTGACGCTCGACGGCCCCTCCCCGGCGGCGGAGGTGGCGAGCGCGGCGCTGCGCTACCTGCTGCTCGACGACCAGGCTCGCCTCGACGGCCGCCGCTCCGGCGCCTACCACCACATCGCCCTCCGGGTCCTGACCCCGGCCGGGCTTGAGAACGCCAGCCAGCACGAGATCAGCTTCGACCCCAGCTTCGCGCGGGTCGTCCTCCACCACCTGCGGGTGAGCCGGCGCGGCGACTGGTCGGACCGGCTCGAGGACGCGGTCGTCACCGTCACCCAGCGCGAGGCCGACTTCTCCCGCCGGCTCTACGACGGCTCGCTGTCGGTGCTGCTGGTGCTCAAGGACGTCCAGGTCGGGGACGTGGTCAGCCTCGCCTACACCGTCGAGGGGGAGAACCCGGTCCTGGGCGAGCGCTGGTACGACGGCTTCGACATGGGCTGGTCGGTGCCGGTCGACCGCCGCCGGGGGCGGGGCCTGGCGCCGGCCGAGCCGCGCCTGGCGCACCGCCTGCACGGCGCGGACGGCCCCGCCCCCACGGTGCGCGAGCTCGCCCCGTGGCGGGAGCACACCTGGGACCGGCGGGACCTCGACGCGCGGCGCGCCGAGGCCTACCTCCCGGCCGGCTGGGACGCCTTCCCCTGGCTACAGCTGTCCCAGTATGGCAGCTGGGCCGAGGTGGTCGAGTGGGCGGTGCCGCTCTACCGGGTGCCGGCGGCCAGCCTCCCAGAGCTCGCGCACCTGGCGGCGACGCTCTCCTCGGCGGCTCCGAGCGAGGAGGAACGCCTGCTGGCCGCGATCCGCTGGGTCCAGGACGAGGTCCGCTACTTCGGCATCATGCTCGGCCCCAACTCCCACGCCCCCCACCCGCCGCACGAGACCATCCGCAACCGCTTCGGCGACTGCAAGGACAAGGCCCTGCTGCTCGTCGCCCTGCTGCGCCAGCTCGGCGCCGACGCCTGGCCGGCGCTGGTCGACCTCGACGACGGGGAAGGCCTGCCGCGGCGGTTGCCCTCCCCCGGCGCGTTCGACCACGTCGTCGTCCTCCTCCGCCACCGCGACCGCGAGGTGTGGGTCGACCCGACCACCGCCCTGCAGGGCGGCACGCTCGCGACCCTGACCGCGCCGGACCTCGGCCACGCGCTGGTGGTGCGGCCCGGCGAGACCGGCCTCGCGCGGATACCGGCGACCCAGACCGACCCCGGCACGACCCGGGCGGAGTACGCCTACGTCGTCGGCCCGGGCGGCGAGCCGGTCGACGTCACCATCACCACCGCCCACGAGCGCGCCGGTGCCGACGAGCTCCGCAACGACCTCGCCAGCGTCGCCAACGACGAGCTGGCGCGACGCTACGTGCGCTTCTACTCGCGCGGCTCCGGCCGGGTGGAGCCGACCGCCGGGCTCGAGGTCCACGACGACCGCGCCGCCAACCGGCTGACCACGGTCGAGCGCTACCGCCTGCAGGGCTGGTGGCAGGAGGCCGACGACGGCGGCCAGACCCTCGCCATCCTGCCGCTCCTGATGGGGGACCTCCTGCCGACCCTGCGCGAGACCTCGCGCTCGAGCCCGCTCGGGCTGCCCCGACGCGCGCGCTACGACGAGACGGTCACCATCGCCGCCGACCCCGGCTGGCGGCTCGAGGGGGTCGAGGCGACGGAGGAGAACCCCTGGTTCGAGCTCCGGGCCACGTCCGAGCGCCGCCCGGACGGCCTCGCCATCCGCTACCAGATCGCCATCGGCGAGGTCGACGTGCCGGCGGCGGAGGTCGGCGCCTACCTCGAGGCGGCGGAGGCGTTCGACGACGCCCTCGGCTACACCCTCACCCGCGGCGGCGAGCCGCCGGCCGTGACCGGCGCCACCGCGGCCTGGATCGCCCTCGCCGCCGTGGCGGCCGTGGCCCTCGCGCTGTCGGTCCTGGTCGGGTGGGCCCTGCGCCGGGCGGGGCCGGTGTGACCCCCGCTGGCGCCCTGCCGCCGCCGGCCCGGCCCGGCTTCGGCCCCTTCTCGTCGCCCGGGCGGCGCCGCCGCGTCGCGGTGCGGGCTCTGGCGGCGGTCCTCTTCCTGCTCGCGGTGGACGTGCTGTGGGCGCTGGTCGGCATCGCCACCGTCGGCCACCTCGTGCCGGTGCCGGACGACGGCTGGTTCGACGCCTACGACCGCATCGCCCTCGGCCTCTCCCTGGTCTACCTGCCGTTCCTGGGGATCGCCGCCGTCGCCTTCATCGCCTGGCAGCGCCTCGTGATCCGCAACACCCTGTTCCTCGGCTGCGAGCACCCGGAGCCGGGGCCGACCCTGGCCACCCTGGCCTGGTTCGTGCCGATCGTGAACCTCGTCCTGCCGTTCCTGAGCCTGCGCCAGGTGGCGCGCTGGAGCCGCGCGCCCGGCGCCCGCGACGGCCCGCTGCTGCCCCTGTGGTGGGCGTCCTGGCTGCTGGCCGGTCCCTTCGCCGTCTCCGGCGCGGTCGTCACCCAGCTCGGCGAGGGGCCCGGCCCGTGGGTCGCCGGCACCGCGGTCCAGGCGGTCGGCACCCTCCTCTCCATCGCCAGCGGCGTGCTGGCGGTGCGGGTCGTCGACGCCCTGTCGCGCGGCCAGGAGGAGCGGGTCCGCGCAGGTGTTCACGTGTCACGAAGTTCACGAAGCTGGACCGCACCCCCAGGCCGCGCACTGGACGGCGTCGACTCGGTGACTCTGTGAACTTCGTGACACGTGGCACCTAGGGGACGGCGGAGCTCCAGCCGCCGACGGCGCCGGACTCGAAGCCGTCGGCGAAGAGCACGACCTCGCACACCGGGAGCTGGGCGCCGAGGTCGAACACCGAGCCGCCGAGGAGGTCGGTGACGACGCCGTCGGCCTCGACCGCGCCGCCGACCACGTCGGTCACGCGCACCGACAGCGGCAGGACCATCCCGGCGGAGTCCTGCACCACCCAGGTGTTCCAGTCCTGGCGCACGGCCGCGGTCCAATCGGGAGCGTCGGCGTCGTGCAGCTCGACCGAGGCGACGCCGTGGCGGTGGTGGTCGACGTAGGCCGCGTACCACCACGGGTTGACGCCGTCGGAGCTGGTCAGGGTGACGTTGCCCGCGACGTCGCAGGCGACCGTGCGCCAGGCGACCGGGACGTGGCCCAGGCCGGGGTCGGCGATGGCGGCGAAGGCCTGGTCGTCGAGGTCGACGTGGCCGGGCCCGCACTCCGGGCACCGGTCGACGACCTTGACCGTGATCGTCGCTAGCGGCCCCTCGACCTCGAGGCACCGCCCGCACATGGCGCTGCCCGCCCAGTCCGGCAGGGCGACGGCGGTCACCAGCTCGCCCGGGTCGAGCGCGCCGAGGCCGCAGGCGCCCTGACCGGAGTAGTCGTACCAGGTGGCGCTGCCGCCCGCGCCGAGCTGGCAGGAGCCGCCGACGCACACCGGGTCGCCCCAGCCCGAGCAGGGCGCGCCGTGGGCCGGGCCGCCGACGCAGCTGAACACCGCCGCCGCGTAGGCCGGGCCGAGGTCGCAGACCTCCTGCGCCGCGGCAGGCGGCACGGCCGCACCCACGATGACGGCCAGCGCCACGACCCGCTCGACAGTCCCTGGGCTCACCCTCCGATCCTACCGCACCCGTCCAGCCCGCCCGGCGATTGACACGCTGCGGCAGCTCGCGTATAGCCTGGGCAGCGCAGCACGGGTCCGGTCGCCGGCACCGAAGGGTCGGGCCGAGCCCGCTCGCGGGAGGGGGTCATCGATGTCGAGACGTCACCGTTTGACGGGCAACCCGGCCACACCGCCGGTCGCCCTGGCCCTGGCGCTCGCCCTGGCGGGCGGGGCGCTGCCAGCGTCCGCCGACCACGTCGCCGACCTGGTGGCGCAGGTGTCCGCCGACAACCTCAGCGCCCACATCGCCGCGCTCGAGTTCCCGCGCAACACCCAGGCGTCGCAGCAGCTGGCGGCCGACTACATCACCGGTCAGCTCCAGTCCTGGGGCTACACGGTGGTGGTCGACCCGGTCCAGACCAGCGCCAACCTCGTCGTCCGCCTCGAGGGCAGCCTGACGCCCGCGAGCGTGTTCGTCGTCGGCGCCCACTTCGACTCGGTGGCGGGCTCGCCGGGGGCGGACGACAACTCGAGCGGCGTCGCGGCGCTGCTCGAGATGGCCCGCATCCTCGGCGGCAGCCGCCCGGACCAGTCGGTCGAGCTGGTCTTCTTCGCCCTCGAGGAGATCGGCAAGGTCGGCAGCACCCACTACGCCCAGGAGGCGCTCACCGCCGGGGTCGACATCACCGGCATGATCGCCTTCGAGATGATCGGCTACACCTGCAGCACTCCCGGCTGCCAGGGGGCTTTCGTCGACATCCCGGGCTGCATGGACGTCGAGCCGGCCGGCGTCAACGTCGGCACCTACATCGGCGACATCGGCAACGACGCCTCGGCGGCGCTGATGGCGTCGTTCCGGGACGCGGCGACGGCCTGGGTGCCGACCCTGACCGTCGGCACCGCCCAGGCGGCCGGCACCGGCACCTGCTTCCCGGACCTCCGCCGCTCCGACCACGCGCCGTTCTGGGACCGGGGCTACCGGGCGCTGATGATCACCGACACCGCCGACTACCGCAACCCGAACTACCACCAACCCACCGACCTCCTGGCCACGCTCGACCTCGGCTTCGCGCGCCTGGTCACCCAGGCGACCCTCGCCACCACCGTCGAGCAGGCCGGCATGAGCCTGCTCTTCGCCGACGGCTTCGAGACCGGCGGCGTGTCGGCCTGGTCGGGTTCGACGCCCTAGCGGCTCGCGCCGATCGGCGCCAGGACCTCGTACGGCGCGACGCGGACGCCGGCGGCCAGGGTCACGGCTGCCACTCCGGGACGTCCGCCCAGCCGGGGAACGGGCCGATCTCGACCTTCCAGCCGCCGTCCGAGCCGGGGTCCGGCACCGCGCGCAGGTTGGTGAGCGAGTGGAGCTTGGCGAGCAGCTCGGCGTGGGGCAAGGTGTGGAGCGGCGGCCTCCCGAGGTCCGGCATCGGCCACAGGCGGACCGTGCGCTCCTGCCCGCTCGAGGCGATCCAGCGTCCGTCGGGGGAGACCGCGACAACGCAGTTTCCCGTGCTGCCGAGGAGCAGGTGCGGCTCCTCGCCGGTGAGCGGACCCACGCGGACCGTGCCGTCCGAGCCCCCGGTCACCAGGGCCGTGCCGCTCGGGTCGAGGGCGAGCGACACCAACCGGTTGCCGTGGGCGGTGATCTCGCGCGTCTCCCCGCTCGCCAGGTCGAAGGCGGAGAGCGAGGAGGGGGTGCCATCTACCCGGGCCGCCTCGAGGCTCAGGACCGTGCGCGAGTCGGGGGTCGCGAAGAGGAAGAGCTCCCCGTACGGGTGCCTGCCCCGGCACGGGCGCAGGAGGCGGCTCGAGCCGTCCCTCCGGCACCGCCCAGACCCGGAAGGTCGGGGAGTTGAAGAGGCTGGTCACCAGCCGCCGGCCGTCCGGGGTGAAGCCGATCGGGGGCTCGTTCGCGGAGCTGAGCCGCTCCCTGCTCCCGTCGCTCCCCACGAGGTCGAGCCCATCCAGGCCGCCGACGGCCAGCCAGCGCCCGTCCGGGCTCCACGCGACCCGCTCCTGGTTGGCGGGGGCCAGGAACAGCGCCGGCGGGCCCCGCCACAGGGCCTCGACCGCGAAGCGGCGGGCCGGCTCGTTGTCGGCCCGCTCGAGGCTCGAGATGGCGAAGGCGAGCGCGGCGTTGTGGTCGTCGGCGAGCTGCAGGCGGCCGAGGGCGAGGAGCTGCGCCGCCTCGCTCTGGGCCGACGCTGCCTCGGCGCGGCGGGTCTCGAGCACGCTGCGGCGCCACAGGGTCCCGACCACCGCGAGGACCGCGAGCAGGACGGCGAAGCCGGCCGCGACGGCGATTCGCCGCACCCGCCGCCGCCGTGCGGCCCGCGCCACCATGGCGCTGCCGAACGCCTCCTCGACCGCCGACAGGCCGCCGGGGTAGCGCGACCGCCACACCTGGTACTCCTGGAAGGCGGTCCCGGTCCACAGCAGGTCGTCGCTCTGCGACCTCTCGTGCCAGAGGTGGGCGGCCTGGCGGAGCTGGTCGCGCAGCTGCGCCGAGCCCTCGTCCTCGGTCCGCCAGCGGACCAGCCGCGGCCACGCGGACAGCAGCGACTCGTGCACCACCTCCACCCGCCGGCCCGCCTTCTGCCCCGGCTCCGTGGCGTGCGCCTCGTACGAGGTCAGCAGCCGCGCGTCGACCAGCGCCGCCAGGGCCGCCGCCGCGTCCTCGCGCTGCCCCTCGGGAAACACCGACAGCAGCTCGTCCGAGTCGCGCACCGCCCGCGTGCCCTCGGCGGTCACCAGGTTGCGGAACAGCTCCCGCACCACCGGCAGCCGTCCCGCGCCGATCCGTTCGACCGTCGCCTCGGCGTGCCGCGCCAGCGCCCCGGCCACGCCGCCGATCTCGTCGTGCGCGGCCCGGGTCAGCAGCCCCCGCTCCCGGTCGCGCCGCTGCCACAGCGACGCCGCGGCGAAGGCGAGCAGCGGCAGCGCGCCCCGCTCCCCCTCGACCGCGCCCAGCATCTCCGCCACCAGCGCCTCGTCCTCGAAGCGGTAGCCGCAGCGCGCCGCCGGCTCCACCAGCGCCCGCCGCAGCGCCTCCCCGGCCGGCGCCGCCAGCGGCACCAGCTCGCTGAACACCGGCCGCAGCCCCTCGTACTGGTGGCAGCGCAGCAGGAAGTCGTCGCGCAGCGCCAGCAGCACGTGCACATCCGCCTCGAGCACCAGCCGGGACAGCAGCGCCGCGAAGCGCGCCTGCACCGCGGGCGGGTTGAGGGTGAACAGCTCCTCGAGCTGGTCGACCACCACCAGCGCCTCGGCGTGGGCACCCCGCCAGCGCCGGAACAGCCCCACCGCCACGTCCGCGTCCTCGAACCGCAGCATCTGTCGCATGGCGTCGGTGTCGCGCGAAACCTCGCTCACCAGCGCCTGGCCGAGGGCCACGAACGGCGCGTCCCCGGGCGTGCAGACGAGGTGCGCCCACCCTCGAGGCTTCGCCGGGATCAGCCCGGCCCTGAGGAAGCTGCTCTTGCCCGCCCCCGACGCCCCCACCACCGCCAGCAGGTGCCGTCCCGGCAGCCGCTTCCACGCCCCCTCCACCTCCGCCTCGCGACCGAAGAAGTAGGCCGCGTTCGCCTCGGTGAAGGCCGCCAGGCCCGGGTACGGTTGCGCCTCCTCGCCGCGGGTCGTGCGCTCGGTCACCTCCTCGAGGCCGCGGGCAACAGCCTGCGCCGACGGGTAGCGCTCCTCGGGCCTGGCCGCGACCGCCCGCCGGATCACCTCCGCCCACGGCCCCTCGGGCGACTCCGGCGGCTCCGCCCGCAGCGCCCGCCACAGCTCCTGCCGCCGCTCGGCGGTGTGCGCCCCAGGCGCCACCATCTCGGCCAGCACGATCCCGACCGCGAACACGTCCGCCCGCGGGTCGGCCGGGGCCCCGGCCGCCTGCTCCGGCGCCCAGTACGCCGGCGTCCCCGCCACCGTTCCCCCGGCCGCGGTCGCCTTGGCGA
>CAYTJW010000226.1:0-7579 GCA_964438135.1 uncultured Thermoanaerobaculia bacterium | reverse complement strand
GCCACCGCCGAAGGCGACCACGGCCGCAGCCTCCACTACCCGATCGACGCCGAGCGCTTCAAGGTCCTCTCCGCCCACGCCGCCCTCGCCATGCTGCGCCGCTGGGCCGAGGGCGAGAGCTGAGGCGGCTGTCCCGCGGCCGGTGCCGACACGACTCGCACCGCGGCCGACGGTAGCCGCCGAGCCCGCGGCTCGTCACCCCAGCTCGGGCGTCCACTGCCCGAGCACGAAGCTCGGGTCGCCGGTTGCGGTGTCGACCACCGACGCCCAGGCGAGCCACCGCGAGCCCGGGGTCGTGGTCGTGACCACCGCGTAACCGCCGTCGAGCTCGGTCACGCCGAGCCAGGAGAAGGGGCGATTGAGCTGCAGCAGGGATGTCGCCGGCACCGACCGCTCGAGGGTGCCGACCAGGCCCCCGTCGCCGCGGTAGAGCTCGACGGTCACGGCGAGCTCGGCGTCCGCCAGATTCGCCAGGCCGATGTTGGAGCGGAAGCCCGGGGACTCGGCGAGGCCCGGCAGCACGGCGCGCGCGCCCTGGGCCAGCTCCCTGCCGGTCGACAGCGCCGGCACCCCCTGGCCGACGGTGCCGCCCGAGGCGGAGGTGAAGGTGCGGCTGGTCGCCGCCACGGCGCCCCGGGTCGGCACCACCAGCAGGCCGGCGGTGCCGCTCACGCCCAGAGCCGATGCCACGTCCGGATGGCGGCGGGCCTGGCCGGGGGCGAGCGTGAAGGGGCGGGAAGAGGACGACTCTCCGGCCAGGAGCTCGAGGCGATACTCGGCGGAAGCGTCACCGGCGTTTGCAACCTCGACCGCGCTGCGCCAGAACGTGCCGGCTGCGCCGGGAGTGTGCGCCACGGCCGGGATGAGGAGCGGTTCCGACGACAGGCGCGCGGGGAGGACCAGAGTTGGGTCGCCAGTTCTCTGCTCGACCAACGAGGCGTAGGCCAGGAAGCAGGCGTCCGGGTCGGCGCAGGAGACGACGGCGTAGGCGTCAGCGACCGGGCCCGGGCCCAGGATCCCGTCCACCTGGACCCAGGCGAGTGGTTCGACCTCGTGCTCGGAGGTCCCGAGGAGAGCTCCGGAGGCGTCGAAGAGCTCCACCTCTGCCGTGATGGTTGCGGCACCCAGGTTCGTCAGACCGAGGTTGGTGCGGAAGGCGTCGTCCTGCTCCAGCATCGGCAGCAGGGCGCGCCGGTGCACCGCCTCGTCGGCACCCAGCCCGGGGAAGACCTCGCCGTGCGTGCCGGCGGCAGTCTCGGTTGAGGAGCGCGAGATCACGGCGACCGCCTGCTCCGATGCGACCAGGAGCGGCCCCGCCGCCTGCTCCAGACCGAAGGTCCGCAGCACCACGTCGCTCCGGTCGAGCTGCCCGCCGGGCGGCAGCACGAACCGCTGCCAGGTCGGGCGCTGCGCTCCGACCGGCACCAGCCCCACCCACACCTCGGCCCAGTGGTCGCCGGGCGCGACCACCTGCAGGTCGGAGCGCCAGGCGGTGCCGGAGACACCTGGACGGTGCGCGGCCACCGCCACCACCCGTCGCGGCGCCGAGTCGGGGAGCGCGCTCTCTCCACCGCAGCGGCGGCGGGAGATCGTGCCGTCGCCTGTGACCGCCACCAGCTCGCGACCGGTCCACGCGAGCCCCGCCAGCGACGGCAACGGGAAAGGCCCGGCCGGCACCCAGGTTCCCCCGTCGACCGATTCCACCACGGTGCCGTCGGCACTGCCCGCCACGAACCGATCTCCGGCCCAGGCCAGCTCGGTCAGGTCGGCCGCGGTTCCGGTGGCGGTTGCGGCCCAGGTCAGTCCGTCGCCGCTCCAGGCCGAGGCTCCGGAGCCACCCACCGCGACCAGCCGGGAGCCGTCGAACGCCAGCTTCGCGAGCGACGCGGAGCTGGCGGTGAGGGTCCACGCCACCCCGTCGTCGCTCCACCCGGTGAGCCCGTCACCAACCACCACGAAGCGTCCGCCCGTCCAGAGGACGTCTGTCGCGCCGATCACGGGGAAGTGATGGGTGGTGCCGCCGACCACCGTGTCCAGGCCGTCCCGGTTCACCAGCACCAGCGCGTCGCGGGAGCTCGCCGAGGCACGGTACGGGGCCTGCTCGTAGCTGGGTTCGTCCGGGCACACGGCGGGCGGCCAGGCAAACGCGTCGGGCGAAGTGACCACCGCCCCCCAGGAGCCCACCGCCACCCAACTCGCCCCGGTCCAGTCGACGCTGTTGAGGCTGCAGAAGTTCCCGCTCCTGCCGGTCCAGCCAAGACCGTCCCGACTGGAGAGGACGTGCGCCTTGGGGATGAAGGACACCGAGTTGCCGCCGACTGCGACGAACTCGGAGCCGTTCGACGCGACGTCGGACAGGGCCGGCCACCAGCCCTGCCAGCCCCAGCGCCAGATCCTTCCGTCGGGGCTGGTGCCGACCAGGCCGTCGAACCCGACCGCAACCCAATGGCCGAAGAAGCCGAGCGCGTGCACCGCCCGCGGCGCTCTCGGCAGCTCGGTCCAGGTGGAGGCGTCGCTGCTTGCGGCGAGCGCCCCGTCGAGCGGCGCCCCGTGGAACTCGTCAGGAACGCCGGCCACCACCAGCTGCCCGTCGTGGGCGCCAAGGACGCCGGAGTAGGGTGCAGCGGGAAGCTCGCTCCAGGTTGACCCGTCCGGGCTCACCAGGGTCGTCGGATGGCCTGACGCGACGAAGCGGTCACCGTCCCACTGCACATCCCACCACCCCTCGTCGCGCCCCCCGCTCGTCACCGCGGTCTCCCAGCTGACAGCGTCGCTGCTGCGTAGGATCGTGGCCACCGCCTGATCCCAACCGACCGCCGAACCCAAGGCGACCCACACGCCACCGCCGCAGGTGACGGCGGCGAGCGCAGCCGGCGGAGGCGCGGGGATCGCCGTCCAGATCTCTCCACTCGGGCTGCGCAGGATGAAGCCGACGCCGGAGGTGCTGGTATCCCACCCGACGGCGACGAGCTCTCGCCCATCCCAGGCGACGTCGACGAGCCGGCCGACAGGGACGGAGACCACGTGCCAGCCGAGTCCGTCTCGGCTCCAGGCGGTCTGCCCCTGACGGCCCGAAGGACCGCTGCCGCCCACCGCCACGAACCGGTCCCCGGCCCAGGTCACCGCGCGGAGGTCGAGGTCCGTCCAGGTCTCGCCGACCGACCACACCACCCCGTCGTCGCTGACCAGGACGACTCCGTCGCCCACGGCCACGAAACGGCCGTTGCCGTACGTCACCCCGTTCAGCGACGCCCCGGTCGGCCACGGGAACACCTGCTGCCAGTCGCCACAGGTCTCCAGGGCGAGGACCCCGGGAGCCACCCCCAGGGCAAGCAGAACCGCCGTCGCGAGGTGTCTCACTGGGTCCGCCTCCGTCTGCAGAGTCTACGCGCCAGCCGTGGCGAGCGTCGGCGAGCGTGGCTGGAGATCGCCGATGGAGCCACGCGCGGCCCCCCAGCGCCTCGGTGCCGCCGTGCTCCGGGTCACCCTGTGGGTGGCGCACCGCGTGGTGGTCCGCCGGGTGCGGGTCACCGGCGGCCCCGGGCCGCCCCCCCGTCACTCCACCATTGCCGGGATCAGCTCGCCGTCGCCGGTGCGGTTGTCGACGTTGGAGGCGTAGGCGTAGACCCGGCCGCCGGACAGGACCCGCACCGAGGCCAGGGCCGCCTCGTGGTCACCGTCCAGGCCGAGGGCCGAGAAGACCTGGTTGACCTGCAGGTTCTCGTGCGGCTCGAGGTCGAAGGTGGCGGCGGCCAGCTCGACCGGGCCGGTCGGGTCGGCGGCCCACAGCCGCAGCTCGACCGTGGTCGCCAGGCCGTCGTGCTCGGTGAAGCCGACGTTGCAGCGGATGGTCTCGGTCTGCTTGACCTTGAGCAGGCGGCCGGCCGGGCCGCCGGCGGCGAGCAGGTCGCCGCCGCCGAGGGCCGCGATGGCCTGGCCGTAGGTCCCGTCCGGCCCCAGGTTGTAGGTCCGCGACGACACGAACAGGCCGTCGGGCGCCCACACCTCGAGCCCGCCCTTGCCGTCGCCCGAGTCGCCGAACAGCGTCCCGACCACGTCCTCCACCGCCACCAGCTGCCCGGCGCCGACCGCCAGCTGGCTGCGGAAGGCGTCGGCGCTCCCCGACGGCCGGTAGGTCAGCCACGCCTGCTGGGCCGCGTCGAGCGGGTTCATCAGCCACAGGTCGCTGCGCCACTCGGTCCCGGCGGCGCCGGCCGCGCGCGCCACCACCGCCACCAGCAGCTCGGCGCCCTCCTCCTCGGGCGGCTCGCTGACCGTGACCGTCTGCGACAGGAACGAGCTGCCGAAGGCGCTCGACGACACCGCCAGGGTCACGCCGTAGGTGCCGGCAGCCTGGTAGACGTGGCTGGGGTTCTGCTCGGAGCTGCGCTCGCCGTCGCCGAAGCTCCACGACCAGGCGAGGATGGCGCCGGTCGACAGGTCGGTGAACTGGACCGGGTCGCCGGGCGCCGGCGACCACGGCGACCAGTCGAAGTCGACGGTGGTGTCCTGAGCCAGCGCCACCGCCACGGGTCGGAGCCGCTTCGCCCGGCCACCCTCGGCCGCGACCTCGGCCTGGCGCGGGTGGAGCGCGTCCTGGGTCACCGCGTCGCCGGTGGCCTCGTCCACCACCGACGCCGCCGCCACCACCTGGCCGCCGGAGCGGACCTGGAGCGTGGCGTAGCCGTCGGTCAGGTCGCCGAAGCCGAGGTTGAGAAGCCGCCGCTGCACCTTGGTCAGGGCCGGCACGTCGAGGTCGACCTCGCCCCGCACCGCGCCGTCCCCGTCGCGCACCGTGACCCGCACCACGGTCGCCGCCCCGGCCACCTCCTGGACGATGAGGTTGGAGCGGAAGGCGCCGTCCTCGCGCAGCCCGATCAGGTAGGCGAGGTCGCCGGTGCCCAGCGCCCGGTGAGCCGGCACTGCCCCCAGGTGCTGGCCGTAGGTGCCCTGGGGCTGGTCGTTGAAGGTCCGCGACACCAGCATCACCGGCTGGTCCGCCGCCAGCCGGACGCAGCCGTTGGCGGTGGTCGCGAACAGGTCCTGGACGAAGTTCGGGAACAGCACCGCCGCCCCGCTCGCGAGGGTGCGCGGGGCGGCCGCCACCACCTCGCCCGGGGCGTCGTCGGCGGTGAAGGAGAGCTCGACCGTGGCCGGGCTCGGCCCCGGGTTGAAGAGCATCGCCTCGCTCACCCAGTAGGTGCCCCCCACCCCGCCCTGGCCGCCGACCGCGGCCGGCACCGCGCTCGAGGCGGCCGGGCCGCCGCAGCGGCCGGTCTGCTCCGGGGCGAGGCCGCAGTCGGCGGCGCAGGTCCAGGCCGTCTCGCCGCCCTCGCAGGCTGAGTTGCCGCACTCGCTGCCGGCGGCGAAGACGACGATGGGGGCCCCGGTCGAGCAGGAGACCTCGCCCTGCCGCGCGGTCAGGGTCCAGGCGTACGAGCCGGGCCAGCGGTAGGCGTGCTCGGCCGACCCGCCGCTGCCGGCGCTGCCGTCGCCGAAGTCCCAGGCGAAGGTGACGTCACCGCTGCAGGCCCCCGCGGCCTCGACCCGGCCGACGAACGCGGCCGGGGCGTCGACCTCGCTCTCGGCCGGCGCGGAGGCCTCGCAGCTGAGGGTGCAGGCGTCGGCGGCGACGGTGGTGACGGCCAGCTCCGCGGTCGGCCGGCTCTCGACCCGGTTGCGGTTGGAGGGGTGGGGCTCGGTCACCGCCCGCACCACCACGTGGTAGGTGGTCCCCGGGGCGAGGCCGGTCACCGACGCCCCGGCCGCCGCCTTGTCGGCCGTGGTGGCGAGCACCTCGTAGGGGCCGCCGGCGGCGGTGGCGACGCCGACCCCGTAGTGACCGCCGTCCCAGGTGTAGTCGATCGGCCGCCAGGAGAGGGCGAAGCCGTCGCGGCCGACCTCGGTTGGGGCGAGGCCGGACGGGGGCACGGTCTGGGTGCTCTGCCAGTCGCCCTCGACCTGCTTGCCGGCGAGGAACGCGGCCAGCTCCGGGTCGTCGGTGGAGAGGGCGTTCCAGCGCAGGTCGAGGCCGCCGCCGTCGCTCAGGGTCTCCAGCTGGCCCAGGCTCGCCGGCAGGTCGCCCGCCAGCATGTTGGAGCGGAGGTCCAGCCCCAGCAGGTTGCGCAGACCGCCGAGCTCGGCCGGGACCCGGCCGGAGAGGCTGTTGTCGCCCAGCAGCAGCACCCGCAGGGCGCCGCTGCCGGCCAGCTCGGCCGGGATGGTGCCGGTCAGGCGGTTGCTGCCCAGGTCGAGGCCCTGGAGCAGCTCGAGCCGGCCGAGCTCGGGCGGGATGGTGCCGGAGAGCTGGTTCCCGCCCAGGGTGAGCGACAGCAGGTTCGGGATCGCGGCCAGCTCGGCCGGCACGGTGCCAACCAGGCGGTTCTGGTCCAGGCGCAGCCACTGCAGGCTGCGCAGGTCGCCGAGCGCGGCGGGCACGGCGCCCTCGAGCCGGTTGGAGCGCAGGGACAGGGTGTCGAGACGCGCGGCCTGAGCCAGCTCGGCCGGGATGGTGCCGGACAGGAGGTTGTCGTCCAACACCAGCCGCTGCAGCTGGCCGAGCGCCCCCAGCTCGGGCGGGATGCTGCCGGAGAGCTGGTTCTGCCACAGGTAGAGGTACTCGAGCGCGGCCAGCTGGCCGAGCTCGGCCGGGATGGTCCCCTCGAGCTGGTTGACGCCGACCACCAGGTGGCGCAGCTGGGCGAGCGAGCCCAGCTCGACCGGCAGGGTGCCGCGCAGGCGGTTGCCCTGCAGGTAGAGGAGCTGCAGGCGGGACAGGCCGGCGACCTCGGGCGGGATGGTGCCGCCGATGCCGGTCCCGACCAGGTTGAGGATCTGCAGGTTGGCGAGCCGCCACAGGCCGGCCGGGATCTCGCCCTGGAGCTGGTTGCCGGTGGCGCCGCCGAGCTCGCGACCGAGGGCCAGGGTCTGCAGCCGGCCGAGGTCGCCGATCTCCTCCGGCAGGGTGCCGACGAGGTTGTTGGAGACGAGGTTGAGCGCCAGGACGTGGGTCCGGCCCGGGTCGCAGAGCACGCCGTGCCACGAGCACTCGCTGCCGGCCTCGCCCAGCCAGCCGTCCCGCTCCAGCCAGGCGTCGCCGCCGGTGCTCTCGTAGAGGGCGACCAGCGCCGCCCGCTCGGCCGCCGGGATCGCCGCCTGCGCCCCCGTCGCCACGCCCGCCAGCACGCCCACCGCCACCGCGACCGCCATCCCACGACCCATGCCCCACCTCCGACCCGCGCCGCGCGACCTGGTCCGATCGTACCGCAGCGGGTCGGGCTGTGCGAACCGTGCGGCGACCGCCGGTCAGCTCCCGGCCATCGGCCGTCAGCTGCCCCGCCCGCCCTGGCGAGAGCGGGTGCGGGGAGACGACGGGCTCCCGGGGCTCGGGTGGCCGGGCTACTCCGCCGGGGCCCGGGCCACCAGCAGGACGTTGGCGAAGACCCGGCCGCCGCTCGCGGTCTCGACCCGGACCTCCAGGCCCAGGCCGGCCAGGGCCTCCTCCCACGCGGCGCGCGGGCGGACGGCGAAGCGCGGGCCGCCGTGGCCGCGGCCGAGGGCACGCAGGCGCTCGGCCAGG
>CAYTJW010000225.1:0-7581 GCA_964438135.1 uncultured Thermoanaerobaculia bacterium | reverse complement strand
ACGCTTGCCCCCTCCGTATTACCGCGGCTGCTGGCACGGAGTTAGCCGGGGCTTCCTTTGGCGGTACCGTCAGGGCGTGCCGACTGTTCGCCGGCACACCTTTCTTCCCACCTGACAGGGGTTTACAACCCGAAGGCCTTCATCCCCCACGCGGCGTCGCTGGGTCAGGCTTGCGCCCATTGCCCAAAATTCCCCACTGCTGCCTCCCGTAGGAGTCTGGGCCGTGTCTCAGTCCCAATGTGGCCGGACACCCTCTCAGGCCGGCTACCGATCGTCGCCTTGGTAGGCCGTTACCCTACCAACTAGCTAATCGGACGCGGGCCCATCCAGAAGCACCAGGTCCCGAAGGATCCCCGGCTTTCCCTCGGCCGACTCGCGCCGACCGAGGCTCATGCGGTATTACCCCCGGTTTCCCGGGGCTATCCCCCACTTCTGGGTAGGTTACCCACGCGTTACTCACCCGTTCGCCGCTCGTGTACCCCCGAAGGGGCCTTACCGCTCGACTTGCATGTGTTAGGCACGCCGCCAGCGTTCATTCTGAGCCAGGATCAAACTCTCCAGTTGAAGCTTGTCAGACGACCCCGGAGGGTCGCTGGACTTGACCGAAGAGCGTCACGTCTGCTTGTCGCTCGATGCCGTCTCGCGATGGAATCAAGAGACAGAGGTCCGCTGGTTTCCGCTCGATCCAGTTTTCAAAGAGCCCCGTTCCCGTGTCGGGCTTTCTATCTTAGGTCCCCGAAGGCATCCTGTCAACCCCCACCACCCGCGCCCCCCGCCTCCGTGGGAGCGTCACCATACGCTCAGTCCGCTCGACTGTCAACCCCCCTCGGCGGAGAATTCCGGCCCCTTTTCCAGCTCGACGACGCATCGGCCTGGTGGGGCGAGGGTTGCGCATTCGAGAGCTCGGGCCGCGGGCGGCGCCGGCCGGCGTCGGCACCGCTCGGGCGCGGCGGAAGCGCCGGGGGGCGAGGGCGGCGGACACTGCCGTTCGACGACCGCCGCCGGGCCAGGAGCACGGTTGGAAGGGGAGGAGAGCGGAGGGGGGCGAGAAAGAGGGGGGAGGTCCCCAAGGCAAGGAAGGCATGTCCTGGCTTGGAACTCTCGACAGAATGGAGGGCGCCTCGTTGAGAGGTCCGGGGGCCCTCCCCCCATAACCCTTCTCGCTACAAGGTGGGTGATGCCCGGAGGCATCACCGCGAGGGAGCCGGAGGCTTTTCCACCTTGCCCAGCCAGTCTCTCGCGCTTGGGGTCGTGCTTCAATCCCCCCGCGCGGGGGATTTTCGGACCTGTTCAGGAACTCATCCTGATAAGCACGGGCCGAACACCACCCTGCGCCCGACGACCGACCACGCCCGCCCGAGCAGCTGCTGCAGGGCCTCCGGGTAGGCCTCGTGCTCCTGCTCGAGGATGCGGTCCGCGAGCGAGCCCGGGGTGTCGGCCTCCTCGACCGGCACCACCCGCTGCACCACGATCGGGCCGTGGTCGAGGTCCACGTCGACCAGGTGGACCGTGCACCCCGTCACTCTCACCCCGTGCTCCCACGCCTGCTGCTGGGCGTGCAGACCCGGGAAGGACGGCAGCAGGGCCGGGTGGATGTTGAGGATGCGCCCGGGGTAGGCGTCGACGAAGGCCCCCGACAGCAGCCGCATGTAGCCGGCGAGGCACACCCAGTCCACGGCTGCGGCCCGCAGCGCCGCGACCACCGCGCGGTCGTGGGACTCCCGGTCGGGGTACTCGCGGTGGGACAGCACGGCGGCGGCCAGGCCGCGCGCGCGCGCCCACTCCAGCCCTTCGGCGCGGGCGCGGTTGGACACCACCAGCGCCACCTCGGCGGGGATGCGCCCCTCCGCGCAGGCATTCGCCAGGGCCTGCATGTTGCTGCCGCGACCGGAGATCAGGATGCCGAGCCTGGCCTTGCCCATGGCCTTTCCTCTCTGACCCGGGCGGCGTCGGCCCGGGTGTCGACGCTCAGCCACCGGTGACGCAACGGCCCACCCGGGAGGGTGGGCCGCTCGAGCTCATCGTGGTGCCCAGGGGCGGAATCGAACCACCGACACGCGGATTTTCAGTCCGCTGCTCTACCAGCTGAGCTACCTGGGCATTCCAGGCAACGACGCCTTATAGCGCACGGAACGCCCCGGTGTCAACGATGGTCGGCGACCCCACCGCCACCCCCTGGCGCCCGCACCCGGGCTGCGGCCCCCGGTCGCCGGCCGGGTCAGAACGGGGAGAACCCGCCTTCCTCCCAGAAGTCCTGGCGGACGCCCCCGTACAGCGCCTGCAGGGCGTCGTAGTGGCCCTGCTCCCAGTCGGCCAGGAACCGGTAGAACGACCGCACCTCGTCGTCGGTCGCCTCGGTCGCGGCGCGGGTGAAGAAGCCGACCGCGCGGGACTCCAGCTGCATGCCGATCGACAGGACCCCCATCTCGAACGCCGCCCCGTGCGCCTGCCGGGTGAACTCCTGCGTGAAGACGGTGTCCGAGAAGGCCTTGAGGTCGGGCGGGCGGCGCTCGAGCCGGAACGCCGTCAGGCCGGTGGCGTCGAAGCCCCGCATCACCGCCCGCAGGTAGCCCTGGTGCTCGACCTCGTCCCGGGCCAGCTTGGCGAAGAGCTCCTGGACGGCCGGCTTGGACGCCTTGTCCGCCGCCATGGAGTAGAAGGTGTAGCCGTCGACCTCGATCTGGTAGGCCTTGCGCAGGATGTCGAGGATGGTGTCGCGGGCCTCGCTCATGGCAACCTCCCCTGAACCTCGGCCGAGGCCTGGCCCCGCTCGAGCGGCGCGGGCCGCACCGCGGCCTCCTCGGCCGCCACGTAGCGGAGCGCCCCGGTCGGGCAGAACGGCACGCAGCGCGGCTCCCCGCCGCACAGGTCGCACTTCTGGACGCAGTGGTAGGTCTCGTCCCACAGCATGTTGCCGAATGGGCAGGCGGCGACGCACATGCGGCACAGGATGCAACGCTCCCGCACCATGTCGATCGCCCCTGTCTGGGGGTTGCGAACCAGGGCGTTGGTCGGGCAGACCGCGACGCACGCGGCGTCGTGGCACTGGAAGCACACCACCGGCGTGCCGACCTCGGTGCCCCGCCGCAGGATGTTGATCCGGGTCCGCGCCGGCCGCCCCTCGCTGCCGTGGGCGAAGGCGCAGGCCAGCTCGCACTTGCCGCAGGCGATGCAGCGGGCGACGGAGACCGTGTAGATCTTCTGCATGGGACCCCCCTAGCTCCCCACCTGCAGGCGGGCGAAGACCGCGCCGTGGGCCGTGCGCTTGCAGCTGTCGCAGGTCTCGAAGTACGCGCGCGGGACGCCGTTGCGGCCGCCCCAGAAGTCGGCCTGGGCGACGGTGATCTCCGCCCGACCGCAACGGGCGCAGCGCAGCATCTCGAACTGGATGCCCCAGATCGTGCGCCGCGTCGCCGTGGTCGTGCAGGCGATGAAGCCCGTCGGGCAGATCTCGGCGCACGCGCCGCAGCCGGTGCAGCGCTCCGGCGCGGTCGCCGCGATGCGCCAGGTGCTGCGGTCCGCGTCCGGCTTGTCGAGCGCCAGCACCGCCGCCCCGACCACGTCCCGGCACATGCGGACGCAGATCTGGCACAGATTGCAGACGCCCGGCTCGCACTTCTCCCCCTCGGCCAGCTTGGCCGCGGTCTTGCGCAGCTTCTCGATCGCCTTGGCCGCCTCCTCCTTGGCCGGGGGCTCCCCCAAGCGGCTCGCGGTGTCGGCGACGGTCTCGTTCGGCATCACGCCACCTCCCTCGTGCGTGCGTCACGGATCGGCGCGGCCCAGCTCCGGCGCGCGCCGCCAGCTTCCACTCCGCGGGCGCGGTCGCCGTCGACCGGCCGCTCCCCTTCCGTCGACCGAGAGTCCATCGGCTCAGGCCTGGCGGCCCTGGCGGCCGATCTCGTGACCTCGGTGCAAGGCCTCGATGTTGACGTCGACGACCTTCGGCTTGCCGGCAAAGGCCTCGCGCACCACCGCCTCGACCCCTTCGAGCGACACCGCGCCGGTCGCACCGACGTACGCGCCGAGCGCCACCATGTTGGTGCCGCGCGGGTTGCCGAGCTCCTGGGCAATGGCGTTGGCGGGGACCTTGACCACCCGCAGGTCGGTCCGGGCCGGCTCGCGGTTGATGAGCGAGGTGTTGACCACCAGCAGCCCGCCCGGCCGCACGTTGGGCTCGAACTTGTCGAGCGACGGGAGGTTGAGGGCCACCACCGCGCGCGGCGACTGGATCACCGGCGACCCCACCGTGCGGTCGGAGATGACGACCGTGCAGTTGCAGGTCCCGCCGCGCATCTCCGGCCCGTAGGACGGCAGCCAGGAGACCTCCTTGCCCTCGTGCATCCCGGCGTACGCCAGCATCTTGCCGATGAGCAGGATGCCCTGCCCGCCGAACCCGGCCATGATGACGTCGTTCTGCATCGTCGCCCCCCCTCACGCGCCGAGCGGACGCGGCGCCCGGCTGTCACCGTCGGGGGTCTTGAACACCCCGAGCGGGTAGTAGGGCAGCATGTTCTGCTCCAGCCAGCGCGTCGCCTCGACCGGTGGGATGCCCCAGTTGGTGGGGCAGGTCGACAGGACCTCGACCATGGAGAAGCAGGTCCCCTTCACCTGGTAGCTGAAGGCGCGGCGCAGGAGCTCCTTGGCCCCGACCGCGTGCAGCGGCGTGTGCACCGAGGCGCGGGCGACGAAGGCGGGCGTGCGCAGGGTCGAGATCAGCTCGACCATGCGGATCGGGTGCCCGGCCAGGGTGACGTCCCGGCCCAGCGGGCAGGTCGTGGCCACCTGCCCGGGCATGGTGGTCGGCGCCATCTGGCCGCCGGTCATGCCGTAGATGGCGTTGTTGACGAACACCACCGTCACCTTCTCGCCGCGGTTGGCGCAGTGGAGGATCTCGGCCATCCCGATCGAGGCCAGGTCGCCGTCCCCCTGGTAGGTGAAGACCACCAGGTCGGGGCGAGCCCGCTTGACGCCGGTCGCCACCGCCGGCGCCCGACCGTGCGAGGCCTCGTGGAAGTCGGTGTTGAAGTAGTTGTAGGCCAGCACCGAGCAGCCCACCGGGGCGATGCCGACGGTGCGGCCGCGGACCCCCAGCTCGTCGAGGACCTCGCCCACCAGGCGGTGGATGACGCCGTGGGTGCAGCCGGGGCAGTAGTGGGTGATGACCGGCAGCAGCGACTCCGGCCGCGCGAACACCGTCGTCTCAGCCATGGGCCACCTCCCCGCCGGCGATCGCGCTGACCTTGTCGACCACCTCCTCCGGCGTCACCAGCATCCCCCCGACCCGGGAGTGGAAGTGGATCGGCCGACACCCCTCGAGCGCCATGCGGACGTCCTCGACCATCTGGCCGCAGGACAGCTCGACCACCAGCACCGCCCTGGCCCGCTCGGCGGCCTCGCGCACCGCCTGGTACGGGAACGGGAAGAGGGAGATCGGCCGCACCATGGCCACCTTGAGGCCCTTCTCGGCCAGCTCCTCCATGGCGGCGGAGCAGACCCGGGCGACGGTGCCGTAGGCGACGACGAGGACGTCGCACTCCCCCGGCTCGCCGAGGGCCGCGAAGCGCACCTCGTCCCGCACCATGCGCTCGTACTTCTCCTGGAGGCGTCGGTTGTGGCGCTCCAGCTCCTCCGGGTCGAGGAACAGCGAGTTGATGACCGCGCGCGGTCGGGACGAGCCGTCGAAGCCGGTGGCGGCCCAGTCCTTCTTCGGCAGCTCCTTGCACGGCGCGCGGCCCTCCCGGAAGGTCACCGGCTCCATCATCTGCCCGACCAGGCCGTCGCCGAGCACGAACACCGGGTTGCGGTAGAAGTCGGCGAGGTCGAACGCGTCCTGGACCAGGTCGGCCGCCTCCTGCACCGACCACGGCGCCAGCACCAGGACCCGGTAGTCGCCGTGCCCGCCGCCCTTGGTCGCCTGGAAGTAGTCGGCCTGGCTGGGGAGGATGCCGCCCAGGCCCGGACCGGCGCGCATGATGTTGACGATCACCACCGGCAGCTCGCTGCCGGCCATGTACGACACCGCCTCCATCATCAGCGAGATGCCGGGCGACGACGACGAGGTCATGACCCGCTCGCCGCTGCCGGCGGCGCCGTAGAGCATGTTCGACGCCGCCACCTCGCTCTCGGCCTGGACGAAGGTGCCGCCAACCTGGGGCAGGCGGTGGGACATGTACTCCGGGATCTCGTTCTGGGGCGTGATCGGGTAGCCGAAGAACAGCCGGCACCCGGCCTGCACCGCCGCCTCGCAGATCGCCTCCGAACCCTTCATCAGCTTCTTGGCCATCGGCGCCCCCCTCAGTACGAGAAGTAGTGGTACATCGTGCCGTGGACCCGCATCTCGATGGCCAGGTCAGGGCAGGCGATGCAGCACAGCCGACAGCCGATGCAGCGCTTGGCCTCGACCACCTCGGCGTAGAAGTACCCCTTGCGGTTGATCCTCGTGCCCATGCCGAGGATCTTCTGCGGACACGCGTGGACGCACAGCTCGCAGCCCTTGCAGCGGTCCGGCTCGATGACGATCTCTGACATCGCTGCTCCTTTCTCGGCTCGGCGCTCAGCTCAGCACGAACAGGGGACCGGAGGTCCGCACCCGCGGTCGTTCCTCGAGCGGCGAGCGCACGACCCGCCGCAGCCGGATCAACGAGCACGGCAGCGACTCCAGCTCCGCCCCGTCGCTCAGGTCCTCCGCCAACGTCACTCCCAGCACCGGCAACCCGAGCCTCCGGCCGGTCTCGACCGCCAGCTCGTACCCCTCCCGCACCACGGCGACCGTGGTCTCGGCCATCAGGTGGGTGTTGGCCACCAGGCCGGTCAGCTCGAGCCTGGTGGCCGCCTCGATCTCGCGCGCCATCGCCACCGCCCGCATCGGGTCGGGCGTGAACGGCCGCCGGAAGTTGAGCACCAGCAGGCAGTCGGTCTCCTCCGGCCGGACCGCGTCGGTGAGAGAGCCCACCACCCGCGCGCCGCTGTCGTCGCCGCCGACGTCCATGATCACCTTGCGGTCCCGTTGCCGGAGCAGGTCGCGGACGCGGGGGACGATGATCGGCAGGTCGGAGTGGAGGTGCTCCCCCGCCGGCGCCACCAGCTCGACGCCGCTCGCCGCCAGCAGCTCGCGCGCGCCGCGCGACCGGAAGTAGGGCTTGACCACGTCGAGGTCGACCAGGGCGACCGGCGCCCCCCGGCCGGCGAGATCCAGAGCGCCGTTCAGGGCAATCTCGGTCTTGCCGCTGCCGAAGTGACCAACCAGGAGGCTGACGCGCTTGCTGAACATCCGTGCCCCGGCGGCGGCTGCGCCCAACCACCCCGCCCCGCGATCGCAGACGCCGCGCCAACTGTAGGGGAAACCCGTCGCAAAGACAAGGAAGATCCGCCCCCCCGGCGGTCGCCCTAGCCCGCCCGCTCCGCCCCGCCCGCGGCCTGCCGGATGCGGCGGGCGGCGCACTCCGGGTAGCCCGGGCAACTGCGGCACACCGGGTCGTCGACGTGGCCGAAGTCCTGCGGCGCGCAGACCGTCACCGAGGCGTCGCGGGCCGAGTCCAGCTCGGCCAGCAGCGCCGCGTCCTCCTCGGCGACCGCGCCGGC
>CAYTJW010000224.1:0-7585 GCA_964438135.1 uncultured Thermoanaerobaculia bacterium | reverse complement strand
GGACGACCCGGAGGTGACCATGCCGACCGCCACGGTCAGCCCCACCGCTGCTCGCTGCTCGCTGCTCGCTGCCCCTGTCGCTGTCGCTGTCGCTGCCCCTGTCGCTGCCCCTGTCGCTGCCCCTGTCGCTGTCGCTGTCGCTGTCCCTGTCGCTGTCGCTGTCGCTGTCGCTGCCCCTGCCGCTGCCGGTGCCCCCGGGGTGGGATCAGCCGAGCCGGCTCCGTTCCAGCATCGCCTCCCCGTCACCGTTGACTCCGTCGGGGGTGACAGCCCCCCACCACCCAGCTCGAACTGCGCTGCAGCAACGCCCTGGCGACAGCGCAACGACCTCGGGCGGGCCCCGCGAGCTTGACCCCGGCGCCACCGGTGCTACCGTCGGCGGGTGGACGAGGTGAGGCTGAGCCTCCCGCCGCCGCTGCGCCGCTTCGCCGGGGGAGATCCCGAGGTCGCGGTCGAGGGCGGCGACGTGGCCAGCCTGCTGGAGTCGCTCGCGGCCCGCTACCCTCAGCTGGCGCAGCGCCTCCTCGACGACTCGGGCCAGGTGCGCCGGTTCGCCAGCCTCTACCTCAACGGGGTGGACGTCCGTCGGCTGGGCGGGCCGCGCTGCCCGGTCGGCCCCGGCGACCGCCTGGCGGTGGTGCTGGCGCTGGCCGGCGGCTGAGCCCGCCCGGCGGGGGGTGGACCTGGCGCCCGGTCTGGTATAGTGCGCGCCGTGAACGACCGGCCCTGGTCCGAGGCGGGCGTCTCCCGCCACCGTCGCCGCGGTGAGCCCGCAGCGAGTCGGCCGCTGGCTGGTCGCGCCCGGCCGGGGAGCCGAGACTGATGGGCTGGCGCAGCGCGGCCGCGCTGTCCCGTGTCGCGCCGCGGCTGCGTTGGGTGCCCCTGCTCTGCGGGCTGCCGGTCTGCACGCTGGTGGTGGCGGGCCTCTTCCAGGGACGCGGCGGCGTCGCGCCCCAGGTCTCCCACGCCGCGACCGCCCCGGTCCGGGTCGAGGCGCTGCGCGCCCCGGGTCGGCCGGTGTGCGCCCAGGTGCGGCGTGGCGACACGCTCGAGTCGGTCTGCCGGCGGGTGGCGGGTCGCGACTGGGTGGCGTGGAAGGACGCGCTGCTGCCCCACCTCGACCCGCGGCAGCTGCGGCCCGGCATGGCCTTCTTCGGCACCAGCGACGCGACCGGGGCGCTGGCCGAGCTCGACGTCAGCCTGGACCCGCTGCGGCAGGTCCACCTCGTGCGCGAGGAGGGCTCCATCCGCGGCGAGCGGCGGGAGCGGGTGCCCGAGACCGAGGTCGTGCGCCTCGAGGGCACCGTCACCAGCTCCCTGTTCGGCGCGGTCGAGGCGGCCGGCGGAGACCCCGAGCTGGCCGTCCGCATCGCCGAGATCTACCAGTGGGACGTCGACTTCCTGCGCGACCTCGAGCGCGGCGACCGGTTCGTGGTGGTGGTCGGGAGCGACCGCGTCGATGGCCACTTCCTCCGCTGGGGAACGGTCTACGCCGCCCGTTTCGTCAACCGCGGGCGGACGCTCGACGCCTTCGCCTACCCCGACGACGACGGCCGGCTGGGCTACTACGACGCCCAGGGCAAGCCCCTGCAGAAGCAGTTCCTGCGCTCGCCCCTGGAGTTCTCGCGCATCACCTCGCGCTTCTCCCTGCGCCGCTTCCACCCGGTGCTGAAGCGGACCATGCCCCACTACGGCGTCGACTACGGGGCGCCCGTGGGCACGCCGGTGCGGGTCACCGCGGCTGGCGTGGTCAGCTTCGCCGGGACCTCGGGCGGCGCCGGCCGCATGGTCTCGGTCCGGCACGCCAACGGCTTCGAGACCAGCTACCTGCACCTGTCCCGCTTCGGCTCCGGGGTGAGAGTCGGGGCCCGGGTAGCGCAGGGACAGGTCATCGGCCAGGTCGGCTCGAGCGGCCTGTCGACCGGCCCCCATCTCGACTACCGGGTCAAGCAGAACGGGCGGTGGGTCAACCCCCTGTCCCTGTCGTCCCCGCCGGCCGAGCCGCTCGCCCCCTCGCGTCTGGCCCGCTTCGTCTCCCACGCCCAGGCGGTGATCGCCCTGTTCGAGGGCCGCACGCCGCCGCGCGGCGCGCGCTGCTGACGCCGAGGTCGCGCCGGGGGCGGGCGGGGGAGCTGACGGCTGGAGGCGGCGAGCTGATCGCTCAGGTCGTCGGCGGCTCGCCGGAGACGGCGATGACCACCTCGTCCCATGCCGCCCGGTTGCGACCTCCCGCCTTGGCCAGGTAGAGGCTGTGGTCGCAGCGGGCGTAGAAGTCGTCCCAGCTCTCGCCCGGGCGCAGGGCGGTCCCGCCCATGCTGCAGCCGACCGCGAGGCGCTCGGGGCCGACCCGGATGTCGAGCGCGGCCATGGACTCGAGGAGCCGCCGCGCGGTCCGCTGCCCCTCGGCGGCGGTCGAGCCGGTCAGGAGCACCGCGAACTCGTCGCCGCCGACCCGGCACGGCAGGTCGGTCTGCCGCAGCCCGCAGCGGAGGGCGGCGGCGAAGCGCTTCAGCACCAGGTCGCCGACCGGGTGCCCGAGCCGGTCGTTGACCTCCTTGAAGTGGTCGATGTCGATCAGGATCAGCGCGATCCGGCCGTCGTCCTCGGCGGCGCGGGCCATCAGGGTGTCGCGCTGGTGGTTGAGGCAGCGCCGGTTGTAGAGCCCGGTGAGCTCGTCGGTGAGGGAGATGAGCTGGGTCGCGTCGAGGTCCTCCCGGGTCCGCCGCAGGTAGTCGAGGGTGTGCTCCAGCTCCTGGTTGCGGCGGGTGAGGTCCGCCACCAGCCGCTGCTCCGACTGCAGCAGGTAGGCGCAGGTGCGGCGCAGCAGCTCGACCGAGACCGTCGGCGCGCGGCGCAGCAGCGCGTCGAACGAGCGCTGGTCCAGGACCCGCAGGCGGACCGGGGTGGCGGCGACCGCGGTGCCGGTGCGGACGTGGTCGCCGGTGATGAGGGCGAGCTCGCCGAAGAACTCGCCCGTCCGGAGGCGCTTGACGTCCTGGCCGGCCGCGAACGAGAGCTCCACCTCGCCGTCCTCGACGACGTACATGCCGCTGCCGCGGTCGCCGTGGGTGAAGATCACCTCGGACTGGGGGAAGTGCCGGGTCGAGCCGAGCTGGGAGAGGTGCGCCAGCACCTCCGGCCGGAGGACGGGCGAGGTCTGCCGTTCGCGCTGGTCGGTCTCGGTCACGGCACCATCATACCGTGCGCCCGGGCCGCTGGCAGGAATGGGTCGCCGCGGCGAGGAGGGCGGCCGGATCGCCGTCGGCGGTCGGTCGCGCCGGGCGGGGCGGGCGAGGACGGGACGAGGGTCTGCTACTCTTCGCCGCCGAGAGGAGGCTTCCATGCGGTGCTCGGTTCTTGGTGCGGGACGGGTCGGTGCTGCGATCGCCCGGGATCTGGCCCTCTTGCCCGGCTGGCAGGTGACCCTGGCGGACGTGTCCGCGCGGGCGCTGGAGGAGGCGGCGAGGGCAACCGCCATCACCACCCGGCGGGCGGACCTGAGCCGGCGCGACCAGCTCGAGGCGGTGGTCGACGGCGCCGACATCGCCGTCGGCGCGGTGCCGGGGCCGCTCGGCTTCGCCACCCTCGAGGCGGTCATCGGGGCGGGCGTCAACGTCGTCGACATCTCCTTCTTCGAGGAGGACCCGTTCGCCCTCGACGAGCTGGCGCGGGAGCGGGGCGTGATCGCGGTGGTCGACGCCGGCGTCGCCCCCGGCTTCGACAACATGATCCTCGGCTACCAGGCGACGGTGTTCGAGCAGGTCGACCGGTTCGCCTGCTACGTCGGCGGTCTGCCGACCGCCCGTCACTGGCCGTTCGAGTACCGGGCGGTGTTCTCGCCGATCGACGTCATCGCCGAGTACTGCCGGCCGGCCCGGCTGGTGGAGGGGGGGCGGGTGGTCACGCGCGAGGCGCTGTCGGAGCGGGAGCTGCTCGACGTGCCGGGGGTCGGCACCCTCGAGGCCTTCAACACCGACGGGCTGCGCACCCTGCTGCGGACGACGAGGGTGCCGTTCATGAAGGAGAAGACCCTCCGTTTCCCGGGCCACGCCGAGATCATGCGCATCCTGCGGGCGACCGGCTTCTTCGACGAGACGCCGGTCGAGGTGGGCGGGGTGCGGGTCCGGCCGGTCGACGTCACCTCCCGGCTCCTGTTCCCGGCCTGGCAGCTCGGCCCCGGCGAGGAGGACATGACGGTGATGCGGGTCGAGGTCGAGGGCATCCTGCAGGGGCGGCGCCGCCTGCGGCGATTCGACCTGATCGACCGCTACGACCGCGTCACCGGGACCACGTCCATGGCGCGGACCACCGGCTACACCTGCACCGGCCTGGTGCGGGCGGTCGCCGACGGCCTCTACACCGAGCCGGGGATCGTCCCGCCCGAGCGCGTCGGCGGCGCGCCCGGCTGCTTCGCCTCCGTGGTGCGGCACCTGGAGGAGCGCGGCGTCCACTTCACCGAGACCGAGGAGGGCCTGCAGTAGGCGCCGGCTCCGCGGCTTCCCCTGTCGTGTCCGTTCCCGTACCCGTATCCGTTCCCGTACCCGTACCCGTACCCGTACCCGTTCCCGTACCCGTACCCGATGAAGCGGGAGGGTGCTGCGGAGGAAGGCGCCTGGCGTCTCGGCGCCGACCGGCGCATGCCGTGACCCCCGGGCACCCGCGGCCAGGGACATCGGGTACGGGTACGGGTACGGGTACGGGAGAACACGCCTCGACGGGCCGGGGCGCGCCGCTAGAAGTACGGCCGGTAGCCCAGGTCCTGCTGGTCGATCGGGCCCTTCTGGCGGAGCTGCTCGATCCCCACCACCGCCTCGGCGCGGGTGGTGAAGGCCATCTCGTGGGTGCGGCTCATGACCAGGGCCTGCTTGGGGCAGGCGTCGACGCAGTAGCCGCAGTAGACGCACCGCAGCAGGTCGATCTCGAACACCAGCGGCCGCTTCTCCCACTCGACCGTGGCGGTGGGGTCCTCCTCGGCGACGATGTGGATGCAGTTGGCCGGGCAGACCGTCTCGCACATGAAGCAGGCGACGCAGCGCAGGGAGCCGTCGTCGCGGGTGGTGAGGATGTGTCGGCCGCGCAAGCGCTCCGAGTACTGCCGCTTGACCTCGGGGTACTGGATGGTGGCCACGTCCTTCTGCCCGAACAGGTTGCGGACGAAGTGACGGAGCGTGACGGCGAGCCCCTGCAGGATCGGCAGGAGGTGGGTGCGCTCGGCCAGGGAGGGGGCGGGGCGGTCGACGTTGACGGTGGGCACGTTCGAGGTCATCGGTCGAGCTCCCCAGCGATGATGTTGAGGCTGCCGAGGATGGCGATCGAGTCGGAGACCATCTGCCCGACCAGCATGTGGGGGTAGGCCTGGAAGATGGCGAAGCACGGTGGCCGGACCTTGACCCGGTAGGGCTTGCCCGAGCCGTCCGAGACCAGGTAGTAGCCGAGCTCCCCGTTCGCCCCCTCGACGCAGCTGTAGGCGTCGCCGCGCGGCACCTTGATGCCCTCGTAGATCAGCTTGAAGTGCCAGATGAGCGACTCCATCTCGCTGTACACCTTGGCCTTGGGCGGCAGGGCCGCGCGGTGGTCGGGGGTGATCACCGGGCCCTTGGGGAGCCGGCGCAGGGCCTGCTCGACGATCCGCAGGCTCTGCCGCATCTCCTCCATCCGCACCAGGTAGCGGGCGTAGGTGTCGCCGGTCGACGCCACCGGCACGTCGAAGTCGTACTGCTCGTAGCCGAGGTAGGGGTGGGCCTTGCGGACGTCGTAGGGGACGCCGGAGGCGCGCAGGCAGGGGCCGGTCCAGCCCCAGGCGAGGGCGTCGGCGGCGGACAGGACGCCCACCCCCTCGGTCCGGCCGCGGAAGATGCGGTTGGCCGTGACGAGGCGGTCGACGTCGTCGATGAACTTGGGGATGTAGCCCAGGAGGTGGCGGACCCGGTCCTCGA
The DNA here is from genome assembly GCA_964438135.1 of uncultured Thermoanaerobaculia bacterium. GTDB lineage: Bacteria > Acidobacteriota > Thermoanaerobaculia > Thermoanaerobaculales > Sulfomarinibacteraceae > CAYTJW01. The sequence continues at coordinate 1,649 of CAYTJW010000224.1, read as the reverse complement.
AGTCGGCCGGCACGTCGTGGGCGAGGCCGCCGACGCGGACGTAGGACATGGTCAACCGGCTGCCGCAGCACGCCTCGAGCAGGCCGTAGATCTCCTCCCGGGGCTGGAAGAAGTACCAGAAGTTGGTGAGCGCGCCGAGGTCGACCAGGTTCGCGCCCAGGCAGACGCAGTGGTCCATGACCCGCGACAGCTCGGACAGGATGACCTCGACCGCCTGTGCGCGGGGCGGGGCCTCGATGCCCATCATCCGCTCGACCGCGAGGGCGTAGCCGACGCCGTTGATCATGCTCGAGCAGTAGTTGAGACGGTCGGTGTAGGGGATGACCTCCTGCCAGCCGTGGGTCTCGGACATCTTCTCGAAGCAGCGGTGGAGGTAGCCGATCTCGCACTCGGCGCGGGTGATCACCTCGCCGTCGAGGCGGGCGACGGTGCGCAGGGTGCCGTGCGTGGCGGGGTGGGACGGGCCGATGTTGAGGACCTGGGTCTCGAACCGGTCGTCGTCCTCGCCGGTCTCGGCGGCCCACGCGGGGACCATGGTCTCGGCCTCGGTCAGCAGCCAGCGCTGGGCGGGGTCGTAGTCCTTGCGCAGCGGGTGGCCCTGGAAGGCCTCGTGGGTGAGGATGCGGCGCAGGTTGGGGTGGCCGTCGAAGCGGATGCCGAGGAGGTCGAACGCCTCGCGCTCGAACCAGTCGGCGGCGCGGTACACCGGCCAGGCGGAGGGCAGGCTCGGGTCGCTCTCCTCGAGCGGGACCTTGAGCCGGAAGCGGTGGCCGTGGGCGAGGCTCGCCAGGTGGTAGACCACCTCGAAGCGGGGCTCGCGGTCGCCGTAGTCGACCCCGCACACGTCGGCCAGGAGGTCGCAGGCCAGCTGCGGCGTCTCCTTGAGTGCCCGCAGCACCTCGAGCAGGCGGCCGCGGTCGAGGGTGATGACGGTGTGCCGGTCAGCGGCCTCCTCGACCCGGAGCTCATCGCCGCCGGGCAGGAGCTCAGCGAGCGGCAGCCGCGGGTGGTCGCTTGCCACGGTCATGGTGGGTCTCTCCCCGTTGGATCATGTCCTGCAGCTGGAGGATGCCGTGCATCAGGGCCTCTGGGGTGGGCGGGCAGCCGGGGACGTAGACGTCCACCGGCACGAGCTCGTCCACCCCCTGCACCACGTGGTAGGCGCGGTAGAAGCCGCCCGTGCAGGCGCAGGCGCCCATCGAGATGACGTACTTCGGCTCGGCCATCTGGTCGTAGATCCGCTTCACCACCGGCGCCATCTTGTCGGTGATGGTCCCGGCCACGATCATCAGGTCCGACTGGCGGGGGGAGAAGCGGACCACCTCCGCCCCGAACCGGGACAGGTCGTAGTGGGACGAGACCACCGACATGAACTCGATGGCACAGCAGGCCGTGCCGAAGGGCAGCGGCCAGAGGCTGTTCTTGCGCACCCACCCGAGCAGCGCCTCGAGGCGCGTGGTGAGGACGCCGGGGCTCCCGTCGCGCTGGTGCATCGTCCCTACCTCCACCCCGCCTGGATCACGCAACACGAGACGACCGCGTGGCAGTCCCGAGACCACCGGGGGCGCGCCGGCATTGTACTTCCTTCCCGCCGTCGCGGCGGCGGTCGCCGACGCCCGAGGCGGTCGCCGGCCCCGGTCCCCGCCAGG
>CAYTJW010000223.1:0-7594 GCA_964438135.1 uncultured Thermoanaerobaculia bacterium | reverse complement strand
GCCGTGGTCGACGTCGACCCGGCCAAGGTCGGGCGCCGCCTGCGCGGGGTGCCGATCGTCGCCCCCGAGGACCTGCCCGGCCTGCTCGACCCCGCGACCGTGGTCCTGGCCGCGGTCGCCTCGCGCGGCGCCCGCGCCCTCATCCGCGCCCAGCTCGACGCCCTCGCCCTGGTCGAGGGGGAGCGGTACTGGTGCGTGGCGTGAGCTCCGGGACCGCTCCCGGGTACGGTCGCCCCTGTCAGGCCAGCCGCTCCCACCAGCGGTCGGCGCCGGGGCCGAGGAACCGGTCTTCGAGCGCCATTCCGGTTTCCTGCCAATCCTGCGGGACCGAGTCCGCATTGACCGGGGCGCCTTCGGCAACTGCCTTCGCGAGCGCCGGCTGGTGGATCGCCAGCATCGCCTGGACCAGCGATCGCCGGACGTACTCGTTGCTCGGTTCCTGGCGGTAGGCCTGCAGCCAAAGGTCGATCGCCGCGGCGCGGAAGCCCTTGCCGAAAAGCAGCGTGGCGTAGTTGGACTGGATCGCGGCGAGGTGCTCGTTGACGGACGGGCGCATCGCCTCGGAGCGCAGCAGCCAGCGGTAGATCTCCATCGCTTCGCGCTCGTTGTCGTCGATGTCCGAGGCCGCGAGCGTGTCGGCCAGCAGGCGCAGCGCCACATACTGCTCCGCCACGCCCGACACCTGCTCGCAGTACCTGCGGTGCACGGCGCGCAGGTCCCCGAATCGGCCGCTGTTCGACAGTAGGGGAATCAGCGCGTACAGCGTTTCCCTGGTGACCGGCCCGTGCAGGAAACCGTCTATCAGCTCGTCGATGTCCCGCGCCCGGGCGCCTTCCATCTCACCGCCCGACAGCCTCCGGTGCTTGATCTCGAGAGCCGCGGTCCGCGCCGGTTTGTGGTGGGCATGGCGACCGGACTTGAGCTTGTCGATCAGCCTCCGGGCCTCGTCGAGGCGATCGCGCAGCGGCACGGACAGCACGAAGTCGACGAAGTTCTGCAGGTTGTTCGAGTGCTCCGGGTCGAGCCCCATGGCCGCCTCGAACAGCTGCGTCGCCAACTCGACGTCCCTGAAATGCTCGGCGTTGAGCGCGGCGTTGCCGATCCAGGCAGCCTGGGCGGCGCTGAACGCCTCCCGGTAGGTGGCGAACAGGTCGAGGATCTGCGCCGCGGCGCCGAGGCACGCCTCACGGTCCCCGGCCGCCTCGGCCGCCTCGCCAGCGATGTACAGCCGCTCGAACTCGGCGATGACACCGGCGGCGGCCTTCCGCTGCTCCGGCTTCGGGGCGAAGCCGGGACGGGGAGACGCCGCCTGCGGCTCCTCGAACAGTAATGGCGCGAGCCCGAGGAAACGGGCGAGGCCGACCTTGAGCTCGAGATCCTCCGGCCGCAGCTGGTAGCGAAGGCAAATGCGGCGCAGCGAGAACCGCAGCTGCTCTTCGTCGCGGGTGGCGTCGTATGCGGCGCACGCGCGCTCGATCTCGCGCATCGTGCCTCGGAGCCGGACGTCCTGCACGCCCTCGGCCTCGGCGGCGCGGGCGGGACCGAAGAACCGGCCGAAGAAGTCGGGCCACGTGAAGCGCAGCAAACGCTCCTTGATGACCGCCCGGGGTGTCGCGGCCGGCTGGGCCGGGCCAAGGTCACGCTCGATGTCGGGGAAGATCGTGTTGAGGCAGCGCTTGATCGAGCGCGGCGTCAGCTCCACCAGGCCGTACCGGAGCAAGTCGACGTTCTCGATCAGGGCCTTGGCCGCCGGGGTCCCGGCGCCAAGCAGCCGCTCCACGAAGAACCTCACCCGCACCGGATCGAGCTCGGGCACCCAGACCGAGTGCTGGACGTACTTCTCGATCGCAAACTCGGGGCTGGTCGCGCCGCCGCCGCCGGCGATGTCGAACCGCTCCTTGACGGTCTGCAGCAGGTGCTTCTCGTCGACCGCCATCACGAAGTACAGGCACTGGACGTTGGAGAGCTGCTGCATGGCGTCCAGCACGTCCCACACGAACTCGGTCTTGCAGCGGTCGAGGTCGTCGATCAGCACGAGCATGACGGCGCCGCTCTCGCGCAGCCGCTGACCGAGGAGCTCCGGGAACCCGACCAACCGGGAGAGAGTGCCGGCGACCCGCTCGAGCGTCGACGCCTGCCGCGCGGCGCTCCCGCCCGCTCCCGGCGCCATCAGGTGCTCTACCCGCCCCTCGACCGCGATCGCCTCGCCCACGAAGCTGTCGAGCGCCTTGCCGACGCTGCCCGCCAGGGTGGTCAACAGCTGGAGCACCAGGCTCGTCCGCACGTCGACACCGAGCGCGGCGAAGGCGGGTGCAGCGTAGCTGCAGACCTTCAGGCGGTCGGCAACCCCCAGCCTCGCCGCGTGACGTCCGGCCTCCTCGGCGATCATGCGCAGGACGGTGCTCTTGCCCATCCCCCACTTGCCGTGGACCGCGAACGTCAGAGAGTCGGCAACGCTGGGCTGGCTCGCGCACCGCTCGGGCTGCAGCGGCGCCACGACCCGGGCCGCGATTTGCCGGATGGACTCCCGCACGTTGGTCTCGCCCCACAGGAGGTCTTCGTCGAGGCCCACTGGCCGGTCGGGGATGAAAAGCCAAATGTCTCTCGGGTCTGCCATGCTCCCCCCTTCAGGTTGCCGCCCGGGCACTTGCACTAATCCCGCGCGCGCCGCAGGTCGCGCACATGCCGGCGGCCTTGCTCGGTGATGGCGATGGTGTCCGCGACGCGGCGCGCGAAGTCGTGGACGATCACCAGCTCGTGCTCCACCTGCGCGTAGCGGCCGGGGGCCAGGCCGCACCCCGCGGCGAGGGCGGCCACCGGCAGGGCGGCGTACCGCGCCAGCAGGTCCAGGGCGCACGCGACGTCGTCCCGCAGCGACCCGGCCGCCACGACCTCCGTCGGCGCAGAGCGGTGACCGGGGAGCACCGCTGCGACCGCCTCGCCCAGCTCCCGTGCAGTCGCGAACCGCTCCTCGGCCCTGAGCGCCGTCGCCCGCCCGTACACCACATCGAGGTCGCGGGGAACCCCTGGGGCCGCGTCGGTCGGCTGCTCGCGGTCGTCGACTGGCGTCCGCCCGGCGAGAAGGAAGAAGAGCACCCGGCCGCTGGCGAAGACGTCACTGGCGATGGTCGCGGTCCCGCCCTCCTGCTCCGGCGCCAGGTAGCCGCGCGTTCCCATCAGGTCCGGCGCCGCGGTGTGCCGCTGCGTGTCCAGGCTGAGAGCGATGCCGAGGTCGAGGATCTTAACCCCGGCCGCTGTGCGCACGAAGTTGCTGGGCTTGACGTCGCGGTGTACGATCCGGTGCCGGTGAAGGGCGTCGAGGGCCGCCATCGCCTGGCGGAACACGGCCACGGCATCTGCGAACGGCGGCACCCCTCCGCTCTTGACCCAGGACTCGAGGTCTTGCCCCTCGACGTACTCCATGGCCAGGAACGGAGCGCCGGAGTCGGTGAGGCCGGCCTCGTAGACCTGCACGACCAGCGGGTCGCTCACCTCGGCCAGGGCTCTCGCCTCTGCCAGGAACCGCTGCCGCACGTCGTCCGCCAGACCCAGCTCGGGGCGGATGACCTTCAGGGCAACGCGACGCCGCAAGGTCCGGTCCGTCGCCTCGAAGACGACGCCCATGCCCCCTTCTCCCAGCGTGCCTCGGACCTCCCACTTCTCGCCGAAGGCGAGGGGGCCGAACGGCGCGCGGAGCCGCTCGCAGAAGGGGGCAGGCAGCTGGACTCGAGGCTGCTGCCATCGCTGGACCTCCTCGCCCAGCGCGGTCGCAGTGTGGGCCGGACGCTCGGTGGCGTGCGGATTCGCGAAGCCGGGCCTCTGGGTGTAGAGGAGCCAGGGCTGCTTGAACAGGGGCTGCTTGGTCGCCGGGTCAATCTCGAGCAGCCACATCAGGTGGACCGTCTGCGCCCTCTCCGCGGGAGCGCCCCAGTGGAAGAAGGGGGTCAGGTACATCCCCAGCTCCCGGCGCAGGTCCACCAGCATGACCCAGTGAGCCAGCAGGACGGACTCCGTTTCGAGCTCCAGAGGACAGCATCGTTCCTGCAGGCCTGTGCAACCGAACCAGCGGTAGGAGTGACCGTGGGTCGTGGAGCTGATGTGCTCGAGCACCCCGAGCCGGAAGCTCTGGAGGAAGTGCACTCCGGTCAGCATGGTCTGCAGCGGAGCCTCCAACTGCTTCAGCAGCTCCCTCGCGATCGGTTCCTCCGTGTGCCCGAGTTGGTGCAACTCGTAGTTGCGGTCGTCGATGAGGAAGGCGACGGCCTGCTCCCACTCGGGGGGCGCCCCAGCCTCGTCGCTCAGGCTCACCAGCGCGCTCATCTCTGCGAGGAAGGGGTCGGAGGTGTCCACCAGCCAGCGCGTGCACTTCCTCAACAGACCTAGGAGCTTGCCCGCCCCAGGATTCTCGAGGCAACGGCAACACTCCCCGACGAACTTCCTCGATGCCCCCTTCCCAACCACCTCGGCGAGGCCACACAGGGCCAGGAAGCGGAGCACCCCCTCGACCAGCGTCCTGGTGAAGCCCAGTTGGTCGACGGCGGTGATGGCATTGCCTCTCTGGTGGTACAGGACCGAGATGGGATAGGGAAGATCGTGGCGCCGCACCGCGTCGAAGGTCCGCTGGTCTGCCATTCGCCGTCCCGCCCTCCTCAGCAATTGACGTTAACACACGGGGCCTGTTGCGTAGGCGCGAGTCGAGTATACCCGCTCGAGTCTCGGGCGATCACCGCTCGCCGAGAGCCGAGTTTAGGCCTGTGAGGCGACCAGCGGATCGCCTGGGGCTTCGCTACGCCACCCCGTCCCCGGGCCGCTCGCCGGCCGGCTCGGCGACGCCGCCGGGCAGGACGGCGGCGGTGTCGGTCGCGGTCACCGGCACCGGGACGACCCGCCAGATCTCCTCGGCGTACTCGCGGATCGCCCGGTCGGAGGAGAAGAAGCCCATGGCGGCGACGTTGCGGATCGCGGCCCGGGCCCAGGCGTGGCGGTCGCGGAACAGGCGGTCGACCCGGTCCTGGGTGTCGACGTAGGAGCGGAAGTCGGCCAGGTGCATGTAGCGGTCGCCGTGCTCCATCAGCGCCGACCAGATCTCGTGCAGGACGGCCGGGTCGCCGCCGACGAAGCGGCCACCGTGCAGCGTCTCCATCACCGCCTCGAGCTGCGGGTCGGCCGAGCACAGCGCCTGCGGGTCGTGGCGACCGGAGGCGCGGGTCGCCTCGACCTGCTCGGCGTCGAGACCGAAGATGAACACCGCGTCCTCGCCGACCGCGTCGCGGATCTCGACGTTGGCCCCGTCCAGGGTGCCGATGGTGAGCGCGCCGTTGAGCGCCAGCTTCATGTTGCCGGTGCCCGACGCCTCCATGCCGGCGGTCGAGATCTGCTCCGACAGGTCGGCGGCGGGGATGATCTTCTCCGCCAGGGTCACCCGGTAGTCGGGCAGGAACACCACCCGCAGGCGGCCGGCGACGTCCGGGTCGCGGTTCACCACCTCGGCCACGGCGTTGACCAGCCGGATCACCAGCTTCGCCATGTGGTAGGCCGGCGGCGCCTTGGCGCCGAAGATGAAGCTGCGCGACACGACCTCCTGGGTCGGGTCGGCCTTCAGCCGCAGGTACCGGGCGATGATGTGCATGACGTTGAGCAGCTGCCGCTTGTACTCGTGCAGCCGCTTGACCTGGACGTCGTACAGCGAGTCCGGGTCGAGGTGCACCCGGCACAGCTGGAAGACCAGCGCCGCCAGGTCGACCTTGTTGGCCCGCTTGATGGCCAGGAACTCGTCGCGGAACGAGGGGTCGTCGGCCAGGGGCCCGAGCTCGGCCAGGCGGTCGAGGTCCCGCACCCAACGGTCGCCGATGCGCCGGGTGATGGCGGCCGCCAGACGCGGGTTGCAGGCCAGGAGCCAGCGCCGCGGCGTGATGCCGTTGGTCACGGCCACGAAGCGCTCCGGCCACAGCTCGGCGAACTCCCGCACCACCTTGCGGCGCAGCAGCTCGGTGTGGAGCCGGGCGACGCCGTTGACGCGGTGGCTGCCGATGATCGCCAGGCTCGACATGCGCAGGCGCTTGTCGCCGTTCTGCTGCACGATCGACACCCGCTGCAAGCGCTCGGCGTCGTTGCCGAGCCGGTCGCCGACCGACTTCAGGAAGCGCTGGTTGACCTCGTAGACGATGCCGAGGTGGCGCGGCAGCAGCTCCTCGACCAGCTGCACCGGCCAGGTCTCGAGCGCCTCCGGCAGGAGGGTGTGGTTGGTGTAGGCGCAGGTGGCGCGGGTCAGCTCCCAGGCCGTGCTCCAGCGCAGCTCCGCCTCGTCGACGAAGAACCGCATCAGCTCGACCACGGCCAGCGCCGGGTGGGTGTCGTTGAGCTGCAGCGCCACCTTGTCCGGGAACAGCTCCCAGGCCTCGCCGTGCCGCTCGCGGAAGCGGCGGATCACGTCGGCGACGGCGCAGGCGACCAGGAAGTACTCCTGCAGCAGGCGCAGGCGGCGGCCGGCCTCGACGTGGTCGGCCGGGTACAGCACCCGGGTCACGGCGTCGGCCTTCTCCCGCTCGGCCACGGCCCGCAGGTAGTCGCCCTGGGAGAAGATCTGGAAGTCGAACTCGTCCGGCGCCTCGGCCGCCCACAGCCGCAGCACGGCCACGGTCGCGGTGCCGTAGCCGGCGGCCAGCACGTCGTGCGGCACGCCGAACATCAAGCGCTGGTCGACCCAGCGCGCCAGGTGGGTGCCGTCCGGCCGCTCGGTCCAGTCGACCCGGCCGCCCAGCGGCACCGCGACCCGCAGGTCCGGCCGCACCACCTCCCAGGCGTAGCCGCCCTTGAGCCAGATGTCGGGCCGCTCCACCTGCCAGCCGTTCTCGAACTGCTGGCGGAACATGCCGTAGTCGTAGCGGAGGCCGTAGCCGAAGGCCGGGTAGTCGAGGGTCGCGAGGGAGTCGAGGAAGCAGGCCGCGAGCCGGCCGAGGCCGCCGTTGCCGAGGCCCGGGTCGAGCTCCTCCTCGACCACCGTGTCGAGGTTGAGGCCGAGCAGCTGCATCGCCGCCCGGGCGACGTCGAGCAGGCCGGTGGCGTCGAGGTTGTTGCGCAGCAGGCGGCCGAGCAGGTACTCCATCGACAGGTAGTACACCGTCTTCGGTTGCACCCGGTCGTGCGCGGCGCGGGTCAGGACCGCCCGGTCGATCAGGGTCTCGCGCACCGCCAGCTCCAGGGCCGCCAGGTGGTCGGTCGCCGTCGCCTGGTGCAGCTCGAGGCCGCGGGCATAGCGCAGGTAGTGCAGGAACCGGTCCCGGAAGGCCTCCGGGGTCGGTCGCTCGAGGCCGATCTCCGCCTTCATCCGCCCTCCACGGCGTGCAAGGCTAGCACGAACGGTCGGGCTCGGAGCGACCGGCTCCTAGCCGTCAGCCATCAGCTCCCCCGCCCACCTGGTCCGGCGCGCGGGCGGCGCCTCAGCGCAGGCGCCAGACGGCGCTGCAGCCGGCGGGCAGCATGACCCGCACGCCGCCGTCCGCCCCCGCCGCGGCGCCGGCCGCGCTCGACCACACCAGCCCGGGGACGCCCTCGCCCAGCGGCCACGGGCCGCCGCTGCGCTCCTCGCTCGAGA